>JAUXLO010000175.1 GCA_030623665.1 Planctomycetota bacterium | reverse complement strand
GACAAGATTACCGGGTATTATGTGCAGGAGTGTTATCCTACCGGTCCGCTTGTTGAATATTCCTATCGGGAACTTGCCGGGGACCTCCGGGAGGCATGGGACCTTACTAACAGGATAAAGGAAATCTTATCCGGAAGCTAGGTCTGTAGCGCTGGCTGTCAAGGTGGCTAGCGCTTTTTTAGAAATCCCGTCAACCGTAGGGTGCGTCTCGACGCACCACGTTTTGTCTGTCATTGCGATCCGCCTGAGGCGGAGAAGCAATCTCTTCAACGGGGATGAGATTGTTTCGGGGCTACGCCCCTCACAATGACGAAAGTAGCCGTAGGGTGCGTCTCGACGCACCGTTCTTGCTTTCACATGAATCATAGACCGCTCCTCTTGATCGTAATGGCGTTTGCTGCCGGAATTGTTCTGGACAAATCTATTCAGTTACCTCTCATTCTGTTGTTAGGTCTTGCCGTTGGTGTCCTTGCCTTCTGTTGGTGTGTCCTATTTGCCTGGCGTTCCGGCCTCCTGTATATGACAACCTGTCTGGCGGCTGCATTCCTGGCAGGCGCCTTTTACCATCACGTTAGTTTTTACTCCCGCCCTGCAGACCATATCGTAAACCTGTCCACAGGGGACAAGCGCTTGATGCGGCTTCGTGGCATTATTATGGACATGCCTACTGAACGGTGGATGGTCCCGTCTCCCCTGCCCTGGCTGCAGCTAAAGACGCGCGGGGTCAATAATATACGCTTCCCGCTCAAGGTGGAAGAAATGGAGGGTAAGACCGGGTGGCATAAGGTGGGGGGAGTGGTGCTGGTGAATATATACGGCATGGAATCTCCACAGTACAGGTATGGACAGAGGGTGGAGGTCTTGGGGAGCGTCTTCGTTCCCTATGGGCCGACAAACCCTGGACAGTTTGACTACCGTCGGTATCTCCAGAGGCGGAAACCGAGTATCCGTGTACTAATGACTGTGGAGAATGCTGGTAACGTGGGGGTAATTGAAGAGGGCTGTGGCAACGTCTTCTTCCGCGGGGTATACGGTCTTAAGGAAAGGTTCGCAGGGGTCATACGTTCATCCGCCCTTCCCGGTAGTGCCACCACTTTGGCCGGACTTATCCTTGGCTCCCGAGAGGAGATTCCCAGGGAGGTAATACAGGATTTTATAAGGACGGGCACCTTACACTTTCTGGCCATAAGTGGTTTACATGTGGGCATACTTGTCTTATCAATCTATTCACTCTTGCTCTTCCTCAGGGTCCCGAAGAGGGTGGTCGTCCTTCTGATAATTGTTCTTGTCAGTGTTTATGCCCTGCTAACGGGTCTGAGGCCGCCGGTGCTCAGGGCCACGCTGATGGTGGTTTTTGTATTTGGTGCCTATCTGGTGAGGAGGCAATGGGACTTTGCCAGCGGGATTGCGGCCGCTGTGCTGGTCATGCTTATATGGAACCCCTTTGACCTGTTTAACGTGGGTTTCCAGCTATCGGTAGCGGGCGTGTTGGGCATAGTCTATTTAAGCCCCAGGATAGAGTCTTTAGTCTGGGGAGATTCACTCCTTGTGGAGCGTCTTCAGTCAGAAGATGAACGCCCACAATTATATCATAAGCTGTGGCCGTATCTGCGTATGTGGATCTGCATCTCGCTGGGGGCATGGATTGCGACCTCGCCCCTTATACTTTATTACTTCCATCGTATTGTACCGTTGGGTGCAGCGCTCAGTGTTATCATATTTCCGCTCATATGGATTATTACCGTGTGCGGGTTTATTATACTGCCCGTAGGTCTGATCTCCCCTCTTCTGGCAACCCCGTTCACCTACGTGGCGCAGGCTGCCGATATGGTGACAAAGGCCATAATTTCCGCCGCCTCTTCCATTCCGGGATGCTCATTTTATAGTCCGGCGCCTTCCTGGCCGTGGCTTGTTGTGTTGTACGCATTGGCGGTGCTGTTTATGTTAAGGGGAGCAGTAGGGTTAAGGCTCGGCTACGTTGTGGGCATATGTCTTATTGTGGGTAATGTGTATCTTTATGGTCATATAATCGGCGGTGTGTTGTGTAAGGAGGATGGTGCGCTTTGGCTTACGGGGCTGGACGTGAGGCATGGCAGCTGTACGCTCATTCAGTTCCCCGATGGCAAGAACATGCTTTATGACGCCGGGAAGCGGGGACGGTCTGACGTGGGGGAGAGGGTCGTCGCTCCGTTTCTGTGGCATATGGGAATCAGAACTCTTGACGCAGTAGTGATATCTCATGGGGATGCAGACCACTATAATGGGTTGCCGTCTTTGATCGAAAGGTTTCGCGTCCGCAAGGTCCTGGTAAGCGAGCAGCTCTTTCACTCGACTGACGCCGGAGGGCTTCTGGAATTTCTTACCGGTAAGGGTGTTCCCATCGAGGTTATCGAAAAGGGGACAGAGCTTGAAGGTCTGGGAGGGGCCACGGTGAGGGTGCTTAACCCCCCGCCCCGTGTCACCGGCCGGCTCTCTTCCAACGACGCCTCCTGTGTGCTGATGATAGAATGTGGCGGGAGAGGTATCCTTCTCTGTGGAGACATAGAAAGGCATGGTATAGAGGCCTTGCTGGATTCAGGATACGACCTTACGGCAGACGTTGTTCAGGCGCCGCACCACGGTAACCGCATCAGTAATGTTGCGGACCTATACACGGCCGTGAGGCCGCAGTATATACTGGTTAGTGCCGGTTCAACCAAGGATTTGTCTGCACAGAGGCCGGAAGGCAGTCTGGTGCTGCAGACCCATGAAATGGGGGCACTCTTCCTTAAGGTGGAAAAGAGAGGCATTAAGGCCTGGACCTATAATGGTGGGAGGATTGTGGGCGACTAGTTGAGATCTTTTATTTCAATCTTGCCCTCGGTCATCAGTTTTTGTACCAGGTCCTCTATTTGATCGTCTACATAGGCCTCTTTTACCCCTTCCCTGACGTCTTCGAGTGCTACCTCATTTCCCTCTTTTCTGTCGGTAACCTTTATGATATGGAAGCCGAACTTCGTCTGAACGGGTTCGCTTATTTCTCCTACCTTCAGCGTGAAGGCCGCCTTGGCAAATGGCTCCGCCGTCGCCCCCTTCCTGGGGAAGAATCCAATGTCGCCGCCCTTTTCGGCGGAAGGGCAGCTTGAATTTGCCTTGGCGAGCTCTGCAAAATCTGCCCCGTTATCCAGTTGTCCTTTTAGCTTATGTATCTTGTCAAACGCTATGGCATAATCTTTCTTTGTTTTAAGCGACGCAGTGTCAATAAGGATGTGACTGGCCCTTACCTCTTCGCCGGTAAAGGCCACTTTGTTCGCCTTAAAGTATTCCATAAGTGCGGTGTCGTCCGCCTTTTGGCCAAAATGCTTTCTTAGCCCGATAGAGTTTCCTATGTCCCTCCTTAAGTGTTCCATACTGGAACCCCTGGCAGACAGCAGGCTCTCCAGTGTCTGTCGCGCAGTGCTCGGGTCGCTCTTTACGTTCTTTCGGATGTTGTTGATTGCGTCTGTTATCTCCCCGCTGCTGGGCCGAAGTCCTTCTCTTTCGAGGTATTGCGCTATGACCAGTTGCACTACCAATTCATTGAGTATCGCATCCTTG
>JAUXLO010000133.1 GCA_030623665.1 Planctomycetota bacterium | reverse complement strand
TATTATATGAAATATGAAAAATGGATGGTATGGCGGGCAGACCGCTTTACCACCCCATTTTATCCGCAACTCTCTTAGTGCAAAGCAGAGCACAAGTACTGCACACAAATCTCAGCAACCGATCCATCCTTCATTTTTACTTATCCTGCTTTCCAAACTCCAAGACCTCTAAATTTTATTATATCTATAGCCCTGGGCAATGGGCATCCTCCTGCCGTGGCCAAACGCCTTGGACGTTATCCTCAGGGCGGGGGGCGCCTGCGCCCTCTTATACTCGTTCCTGTCAACCATTTCAATGACATGCCTCACCGTAGACTTATCGTAACCTATGGATGCAATTTCATCCAACGTCTTCATCTCTTCCACATATGCCTTTAATATACCGTCCAGTGTATCGTACTCCGGCAGGGTATCCCGGTCGGTCTGGTTGGGCCTGAGCTCGGCGGACGGGGCCCTGGCGATGGTGCCCCTTGGAATAACCTCCTTATCGCGGTTTATATATTCTGCAAGCTTGTATACCATAGTCTTGGGCACGTCGGCCATTACCGCAAACCCGCCGGATAGGTCTCCATAGAGTGTACAATAGCCGCAGGCGAGCTCGCTCTTATTCCCGGTAGTCACCACCAGGTGGCCGAATTTGTTGGACAGGGTCATCAGGATATCGCCCCTTATCCTAGTCTGAAGATTCTCTTCCGCCACGCCGGGCGCTACATCCTTAAACTCGTCATGGAAAACACTTAAGTACGCATCGTACAAGCCCTTGATTGGTATCTCCTTCAGGGTTATGTCCAGTGTCCGGACCAATTTCCTTGAATCCTCAATACCCCCTTTTGAGGAGAATTGGGAGGGCATTGACACAGTTACTACGTTCTCCCTCCCCAGGGCCGCTACCGTAATGCACACCACTACCGCCGAGTCTATCCCGCCGCTAATACCAATAATCGCCGTCTTGAATCCACATTTTCTTGCGTAATCCCTCAGACCGAGCACCAGGGCCTTATGCACGGATTCGATGGGTCTGATGTCCTCTGTCGGCAGTTCCGTCAGCGGACCCTTAAGATCAACCACTACCAGGTCCTCTTCAAAGTCCTTCGCCCTGGCCACCTGCCTGCCCCAATGGTCTATCACGCAGCTATGCCCGTCATAGACCAGTGCGTCGTTTCCGCCCACCTGGTTTACGTACACTAGGTCAATGTTGTGGGTGGACGCACGCTCGGAAAGGACCTGCCGCCGGGTCTTACATTCCTCTAATGAATACGGATTAGCGGCAATGTTTACAATCAGCCTCACACCCCGACTTATTAACGTCTTTAACGGGCCGCCGGCCCTAAGAAGCTCCTCTCCGATGGTTATGCCTATATTTCTACCCTTAAACCATACCGTAGACACGTCGGGGTCTGACACAAAGTATCTGTCTTCATCAAAGACGTCATAGGTGGATAACAGAGACTTGTGGTGTATAGATTCTACCTGTTGATTTTTTATGAATGCCGCAGCGTTATAGAGGGCCTTTTGGTCCTTTGTGTGGTTCCTATCCACGAAACCGACTATGGCGGCAATGTTGTCGGTCTTTGAGCTTATTTTCTCCAGGGCCTTCCGGTTATCCCGGATCAGCGCTGGATTTTCAAGCAGGTCTTTTGCCGGTGAACCAATAACGGCCATCTCCGGAAATATGACCAAATCCGCCCCAAGACCTCTGGCCTTTTCTATGGCTGAAGTGATGGTCTCTACATTCTCCTCAAACGCCGCTACGGTGGGGTTAATTTGTGCCAGGGCGATCTTCATGCCTTTGTCGTTGTCCCTTGAGGCTTATTGGCCTCTCTTAACTCCTCCTCGGTATTTTTCCTCAGTTCTTGAAGCCGCTCACTCTTTTTTACGGTATAAGACCGGGTGCACTTAATGTCCTTAAACCCCGAAGGCAGATTGGAGATGGACTCTTTGGCCCTATCATGAAGGACCTTGATATCGGGCAGGTCCATTGTCATCTCACCTTCCTCCATAACACGCTCCAACAGGGGGAACCCCCCGCTGGTCTCGCCTTCCAGGCACAGCATGTCATGCGTATAGGTGCCGCCTTTGTCAGAGAACCTGTGGACCTGTTTCCTTGAGGGATAAAAGACCTTGTCCTCACTGAACTTCATCCTCGGGACCGCACTGCCGGCTCTCTCCTGTTCCACCAGCTTGTAGATACCGCCAAGGGCGGGCTGGTCCCTGGAGGTCACCATCTCGGTGCCGACCCCGAATATGTCTATCGGCGCCCCCTGCGTCAGGAGCCCATCAACTAGATACTCGTTAAGGTCACCGCTGGCCATGATTTTGACATGGTTTAGGCCGTCGTCGTCCAGTATCTTTCTGACCTCCTTGCTCAATTCCAGGAGGTCGCCGCTGTCCAGCCTGACGGCCAGGAGTTGATTGTCAGTATCTATCCGTTTTGCAAGGTGTGCACCCTTAATAGTATCGTACGTGTCGATAAGCAGCGCCGTATTCTCGGGAAAGACGTCGTAGAAGCGGCGGAAGGCCTCTTCCTCCGTATCAAAGGCCATGACCCACGAGTGTGCCATAGTGCCCAGGACGGGTATCCCCAGTTCACGTCCGGCAAGGACGTTTGACGTGGATGTGCATCCGCCTATAAAGCACGCCCTGGCCGCAAGCACACCGGCCTGTGGACCGTGGGCCCTGCGGCTCCCAAAATCGGTCACATCCCTGCCCCTCGCCGCAAGCACCACCCGCGCCGCCTTAGTCGCTATCAGGGTCTGAAAATTTATGGTAGACAAGAGATATGTCTCCACCAGTTGGGCCTCTATCATGGGCGCAGTTACCCTCAGCAGCGGCTCCTCTGCAAAGGCCACAGTACCCTCAGGGATGGCATATACGTCCCCGCAGAAACGGAAATCCCTCAGGTAATCGAAAAATTCCTCCTTTACCCTCTTGAACGACGGGTGATGTCTTATATAGTCTATAGCGTTCTCAGAGAATCTCAGGGTCTTTAGATAGTGGAGGGCCTGTTCGAGCCCTGCCGTAACGAGGAAGGAGCGGTCTTCGGGCATTTTCCGCACAAACAGCTCGAACGTGGCGGGGGTGTTCACATTATTTTGAAAATACCCGGCCGCCATGGTAAGCTGGTAGAAGTCGGTAACGAGACCGATATTATCGTCCGTTATATATAGGGGTTTCGGCTCTCTCACGAGTGAAGTATCCGGAAAGGAGTAGCTAAGTTAAAGTACCGACTAAATATAGCCAAATTCCGGCATTTTGTAAATATGAAAAAGTCCTTGACGCCTGCGGTGTGAATAGGGAGTAATATTGTAGTTTTTTCGGATTTTCTGGTTAGCGGCATAAAGAAAACGTTAACCATGCGAGATAAATCATGCTAGAGGTAGACGTGCCTCTAGGACGGCTCGCACGCTACATATAAACTTTATTATGGAGCAGCTAAATGACGGAAGAGATTCGGGGTCTGAGGATGGCGGCGGAGCTTGCGGCCGTGTCGGCCCGCACCGCACCCAAGTCGAAGGGCGAGGATTTTATAAAGGTGACTATCGTAGAGGGTGATGGGCTCAGGCGGTTCGCCGACGCCATGGTGGAGTATGGTGAGAAGACCGGCAGGAGGGGTTTTGACAGGGACGGCGGCAACGTGCGCGATTCGGGTGCGATGCTCCTTATCGGGCTGAAGGACGCCACGCCCTGCGGGCTGAACTGCGGGGCCTGCGGCGTGCCGACCTGTGATGAACTCAAGCCCAAAGAGCTTGATGAGTTTAAGGGTCCGCAGTGTGCGTGGAGGCAACAGGACCTTGGCATAGCCGTGGGCTCTGCGGTCAAGACCCTGGGCATACATAACATCGACAACCGGATTATGTACCGCGCCGGGGTGGTGGCGAGAAAGTACGGTTTCTGTGACTGGGACATGGTCATGGGTATACCCCTCTCCGTTACCGGCAAGAGCATCTATTTTGACAGGAAGACCTAATTTTAACTCACGTATAATACCAAAAAATTTATGGGCACACTTTCCGGGAAGAAGATATTAGTGACCTCCGGCCCCACCAGGGTCCCGCTGGATGACGTACGCTTTATAAGCTCCAGGTCGTCCGGCAGGCTGGGCATGGAGATAGCACGCGAACTCCTGGCGCACGGCTCCGCCGTGACCTTTCTCTACGGTGCCGACAGCATGAGGCCCGACCCTGATGAAGGGATGCGCCTTATAGAGGTGGAGACGGTTGACGAACTGATACGGGCCCTGGAGGGTTTAAGGGGAGAAAAATTTGATGCAATATTCCATGCCATGGCGGTATCCGATTTTGCCCCGGAAGATCCGAGAAAGGGAAAGGTCTCAACACAAGAAGAGGAGGCATGGGAGATAAGGCTGGTCAGGACACCAAAGGTAATAAAACTCATCAGGGGAATTTGGCCCGACTCCATACTGGTGGGCTTTAAGCTTGAGGCGGGGCAGAGCCGGGAAGTACTGCTCGAGAGGTCCAGGGAGCTGATTTCAAGCTCAGGTGCAGACCTCCTCGTGGCCAACGACCTCACCGAGATTACGGCAGACCGCCACCCGGCGTATATAATCTCCAAGACAGGTGAAGTGGTGGAGGTTGTTCATACCAAGAAGGAGATAGCCGCCAGGCTGGTAAAACTTACCGAGGCAGGGCTTGCGGCACCCGGAACCCCTTCAGACCTCAGAAGCCCTTGACAAACCTTACATCATAACCGACCACGTCTCTGGCATTTACACCGTAGATGGTAATCTTGAACGGCTTGGTCGTGCCCATCGGCATACCGGTGATGTTAAGGACATTACCACCCAACACCCTGCCCTTTTCATCATAGGCCTCTACCTCAATGAGCACGAACTGGTAATCCCTTGCACCGCTGTTCTCTAACTCCCCCGTAAAGATGGTGTTTTCAACTATGCCTTTGTAGTCCAAATTAATCACGTAAAACCCCTGCCCGATATCTATGAGCTTCTTGCCCTTCTTTGCGGTGCCTTTCCTGGGTTTTACTACCCTAGGCGCCTCACGGCGCGCCGACAGACCCCGCTCTAGCGCCGTTACCCGCCTGTCTATGTCTTCTATCTTCGCCATAAGCTCCTGCAGGGTCTCTTCCAGCGCAATCATCTTCTCCATGATTCTGGCCTCAGAACCATTGGCCCCCAACGAACCAAGCAAACCCAGAAGCAGGAAGAGATATAACGCCACCATAGGCAGATTAAATCTCCAGCCGGTATTGTCTGTATCTCCATGTCCCATGCACATTTTTTGCGACCTTTCGATTACATAAACAGCACAAATATCTTAAGAACCCCTCAGGTACTGTATCTCATATCTCTTAATCCAGTGGGCCTTGGTGTTCTTTATGAGCGCCTCGAAAGGCATCTTCTCGCCCATGGCAATGTCCCGGACCTCAAAACCTTTCACGCCCAACATCTTATCCTTCTCATCATAGACCACCACCTC
>JAUXLO010000150.1 GCA_030623665.1 Planctomycetota bacterium | reverse complement strand
TAGAAGACATGGTTTTGGTCAAGGAAGAGGGGTGTGAGGTACTTAGCCATGTCTCTAAGGACCCTGACGGGGCGATAGTTTGAATCACATTTACCCACCAAGCGGACCAACTTTGTGAGCCTCCCCGGAAGGATTTTTAGAAACGGCCTTGCTTATGAAGAGGTTTCCTAAAAACATGAGTACGATGGATAAGATCAAAGAACTTATCTCATTAATGAATGCCAATGACCTGGCCGAGATAGAGATACAGGAAGATGCGTTAAGGATAAAGGTGAGGAGGACCAACGGCGGTTTTCAACATACAGTCCTCCCCCCCGGCAGTCTTCCGGCCCCTGCAGAGGCACTCCAGCAGCCCGTCCCGAAGACAGACAATTTAGTGGAAATATCTTCTCCAATGGTGGGTACGTTCTATAGGGCAGCCACACCTGGGGCGGAACCCCAGGTAGAGGTGGGTGATACACTGGACCCTGAAACCTCAGTCTGCGTAATAGAGGCCATGAAGATAATTAACGAGATAAAGGCGGAAGTAACGGGAAAGGTGGTAGAGGTGCTGGTTGAGGATGGGGAGCCAGTGGAATTCGGCCAACCACTTTTTAAGGTGCTACCTGCCGCATCTGGAGGTTAAAGGACGGCGAAATGTTTTCCCGGGTGTTGATCGCAAACAGAGGTGAGATAGCACTCAGGATAATCAGGGCTTGCAAAGAATTAGGCGTAGAAACGGTAGCGGTATGCTCGAAGGCTGACGAAGGCGCCCAATATCTGGAACTGGCCGATAGTACGGTCTGCATAGGGCCTTCATCGGCTGAACAGAGTTATCTTAACGTACCCAGCATAATAAGTGCGGCGGAGATATCGGACGTAGAGGCCATCCATCCCGGATACGGTTTTCTTGCAGAGTCGAGCCATTTTGCAGAGATCTGTGAATCCTCCAACATCATCTTTATAGGCCCCTCGGCAAAGACCCTCAAGACCATGGGTAACAAATCGGAGGCCAGGCAGGTGGCCATCAAGAACAAGGTACCTGTGTTGCCCGGGAGTGAGTCCACCGTAACAGGCCAGCAGGAGGCGCTGGACATAGCCCACAAGGTCGGCTTCCCGGTGCTGATAAAGGCCGAGGCAGGCGGTGGGGGCAGGGGCATAAGGATTGCCCATAATGACGCCAGCCTTGTGAGCTCTATGGGAGTAGCCCAGAGAGAGGCCGAGACGGCCTTTAAAGACCCGTCGCTTTATATAGAGAAGTTCATCGAGCGCTCCTGCCACGTAGAGGTACAGGTCCTTGCCGACCAGCACGGCAACATTGTCCACCTCGGCGAGAGGGACTGCAGTCTCCAGCGCCGACACCAAAAGCTTCTGGAGGAGACGCCGTCACCAAGCATATCACAGCATCAAAGGACAGAGCTCTATAAGGCCGCCGTCAGGCTGGCGAAGGCCGTAAATTATGTAAACGCAGGCACGGTAGAGTTCCTGGTAGATAAGGAGAACGGAAGGTTCTATTTTATAGAGATGAACACCAGGTTGCAGGTGGAACATCCCATAACCGAGATGGTCAGCGGCATAGACCTCGTAAAGGAACAGCTAAGGATTGCCTCTGGAGAGCACCTTGGGTACAAGCAAAGACAGATAACACTGAACGGGGTAGCCATTGAATGCCGCATCTATGCAGAAGACCCGGACAATGGCTTCCGTCCGCAGCCCGGCAGGGTTAGTGCGTATCACGTCCCGGGCGGAAACGGCGTAAGGATAGATTCCCACGTGCACCAGGGCTACGAGATACCACCCTATTACGACTCTATGATAGGAAAACTGATAGTACATCAAGGCACCCGCCAGGAGGCAATTGCCTGTCTGCAGCGCGCCCTCAACGAGTACCGCATAGAAGGCGTGAAGACCACCATCCCCCTTCACATTAAGATAATAAACCACCCTAACTACATAAATGGTGATATAAGCACCACGTTCGTCGAGGGCCTTATGAACGGGGAGTAGTCCCTGTGGATGGTACACAAACTCCCCGGCCCTGCAACTCCGCTCAGAATAACAATTCTCCCGACCTTTGGCATGAATCGCTCCAACCTCGCTGCTAGAGTGGAAACGTATGAGCAGACTCGTACCTTAATGCTATATATAAAAGAACATATGCAATCATGTCCTTTTATATAATGTGGGCACGTTTGGATGCACCTTTCCGTGAGGCCTTTCACCCTGAGCGTAGCGAAGGGTCTCATCGCTTCGCTCAGATAGTATTGGGGCGACTTTTTAGAGGTATCACTTCAAAGATTTCTGGTAGACAACGGCCTTTACGGTCGTTGGTTTCTTCAATAAAGCGAAGGCATTTTCCACTTGACTATTTTTTTAAGCTCTGTTAATCTTTTTGCCCTTCCTTATTTGAGATCTTCCATGACTAGGAGGCTGACGTTTGGGCCCTGCCCAAAATGAACTTGAAAGGAGAGGGATAAATGTTAGGTAGATTTGCCACATTCCTTTTAGCCATCTCAGTGGGTACGTTTCTGGTTCTTGCACCCACGTCCTCAGTCGAAGCCGCAAGACAGAAATATAAGTATACAGGCAATAAGGGCTGTAAGTGCCACCTGTCTCCCGGTGTTTGGGAGGGTGACGAGTGGAAGCAGATAGACCATTCCAAGTCATTCAAGAGGCTTGAGACCCCAGAGGAGCAGAAGGACCCCAAGTGCCTTAAGTGCCATGCCACCGGTTACGGCGGGAAGTTCAAGAACCCAAAGCTGACGTATCTCAAAAACGTTACCTGTGAGGCCTGTCACGGCCCCGGCCAGGGATACGTGGACGTGAAAAACAAATTGGCTAAAGCCGTGAAGAATTACCCGGAATTGAAAAAGAAGTACAAGCTCAAAGAGAAGGCCAAAAAGGCCTTTAATGAGCTGGCGGAAAAAGACCCGATGATGGGCCGTAAGGTACAGTATGATGCCGGTCTCATCGTGGCCGGTATCAATAACCCATCCGGCAAGATCAGGGACCAGTGTCTCGAGTGTCACTGGGAGGATCCCGACGACCCGGACAAGTGTCCCAAGTGCGACAAGGACGAGGACGGCAAGCCCATCTTCATGGACTACGATAAGTACGTGAAGAAGGACGACCATAGGGACGTTGATGCCATAGACGCCGTCATCAAGAAGATGAGTAGTGGTGACAAGGCGAAGTGGAAGGGATACATCGAGAGAGACCCGTTCCTTAGCACAAAGATAAAGCCGGAAGCCAAGAAGAAGAAGAAGAAAAAGGCAAAGTAGCAGTAGACATTTTTTGCAATAGCGGCAACGTCTTGTGGGACGATATAGAGGAGGGTGTACATGACGCACGGGAGAAAGCGAGTGGGTTTCTCTAGGCCTGTTAGCGGCCTATGGTACCCGCTCGCTTTCTTTTTGGTCCTTGTCCTTTGCAGCGGCAGCCTCACCATGGCACAGGAGATTGAAGACTGCCAGGAGTGCCACGTAGACCCTGAGAAGTGCGGCAGGATGGCGCGTATAGACAGGGAGACCGGTGAGGTCAAGGTTGTAAACATGCTGGTAGACGAAGATGCGTTTATGCAGTCTGCCCACGGCCGCTCAGAAGAAGGTTTTGTGTGCATCGACTGCCATCAGGACCTTGACGGCGTCTATGGAGAGCATAATGCGCTGCTCGAACCAGTCGACTGTATAACCTTCTGTCACGATGACCCCGCCGAAGAATTCCTCGAAAGCACCCACGTAGAGCATATGGAGGAGGAGGAGAAGACCCCTCCGAAGTGTACCTATTGTCACATGGGCAGAAACTCGGCGAGGGAGACGCCGGTAGCGGACGATGCGTTTCACAGGGCACAGATAACCAGGACATGCGGTGAGTGCCATGAGGACTACCTGTATACCTACTGCACAAACCTCCACGGCCAGCTTTCGTCACTGGGCGTCCGCAATACAGACGTGCCTAACTGCTACGACTGTCATGGCGGGCACGACGTCCTTAAATCAGATGACCCCGACTCCCAGGTAGGAGAGAACAACAAGGTAGAGACGTGTGGCAAATGTCATGAGGGTGCAGGTGAAAATTTTGTAAGGCATATCGCACATCCCGGCTTTAAGACACGCAGTTTTTATGCGGAGACCTACAAGACATTTCAGGAAAAAGGCATACTGGAGGTTCTCACCGACCCTCAGTCGTATATCGCACTGGTATTTCTAATGTATATGGGAATAATTTGCCAGGCCTTCTCTCTGTTCGGTGGCCATGCGTTTCTGATGTGGATTAGGATGCTACTGGACGAGAGAAAGGGCGGGGACGGCCATGAGCACTAACGATAAGCTGTACCAGAGGTTCAGTCCGTTTCACAGGGTGATCCATTTTACTCTAATGGTGAGCTTCTTTGGTCTGGTGCTTACGGGGATGCCCCTGGCCTTTCAGGATCAGGCCTGGGCGCGTTGGCTGTATGCGACCATGGGCGGCTACCCCACCGCAGGTTACATCCATCGCATCTGTGCCGGACTGACGTTCCTGGCCGCCTTCCTGCACTTTGCCTATTGTTCTTATCT
>JAUXLO010000130.1 GCA_030623665.1 Planctomycetota bacterium | reverse complement strand
GCCCTCTGCGCCCCTCTCTATCTTGGACCAGTCGTCTACTGCAAGTCCGCCAAGTAAATCCCCCATATAATCCAGTCTCTTTTGCATCAGCTCTTTAAGACTCGGCTCTTGACCTCCCAGTGTGACTGTGTGCTGGAGCAGCAAAAGGCCCAGGCAAAAAACTGACAGAACCGCAAGCACCCTTAAGTTTAATGCATTCATCATCTCCTCCTTACCAGAAATGTCGTTTCAAACGACAGATAGGAGCACTTCTGACTTTACAAAGCAAGACAACAGAAAGAAGCTTGGTCCCGACTATCTTATTTTCCTGCAAACCGTTATGATTGACCATATTCGGAGAATTGTCAAACACTATATCATAGGAGCAGAGATATTTGTATAGGGCCTTCTATGCTACTAACGTCACCAGGCACTTCTATCGACAAACTTGCCAACCGCCAAATAAGGCCCCAGACCTGAAGATAACGCATTCCTAATACACTGCAAAATAAAAATATATCAAGACCTGGGCACCGGTGCTATACTTAACTATCAACACCTTACATCCGTTGCCGTAAAGACCTCCGTAGGTCCATGACGGAGAGAACACACCAAAGACCCCGGGAAAAGAGGGCCTTTTCAGCCGACAAGAATTAGTTTGACATTTTGTAAGTAAAGATTTAAATCTATAGCCTTTAAACTTTTATATACTCGAAGGGGGGCAAGTACCGGTTAAAAGTGAATGACTAAACTGGCATTAATAGGAACGGGCTATTGGGGTCCGAACCTGATACGGAATTTCCTTAAAATAGACCCTGCTCTGTTGCAGGTCGTGTGCGAACGGAGCGATGCACGACGCGCCGTTATAGCCAAGACCTACCCCGATTTGAGATTCATTGGAGACTACACGGAGGTCCTGAACGATGACGGCATAGACGGCGTGGCAATTGTAGTTCAGCCCGCCTTTCACTACGAGATAACAAAGAACGTCCTGCTCAGCGGGAAGCACGCTTTCGTCGAAAAGCCACTGGCAGTTACTAGCGCCGAATGTAGAGAGTTGATACGCCTGGCCGAAGAGCGCAAGCTCGTTCTCATGGTGGGACACGTCTTCGAATATAATGCCGCCGTAAAGAAGGCAAAGGAAATCATAAATTCAGGGGCGCTTGGAGACATATATTATCTATACTCAGAGAGGACAGACCTCGGCACGGTTAAGGCAGACGTAAACGCCATGTGGAATATAGCCCCTCATGATATATCAATAATGCTATACTGGCTCGGACAGGAACCACTGTCTGTAAGCGCACGCGGGTACAGCTATCTGCAGGAAGGTGTCGAAGACGTCGTGCACATGGCCGTGGACTTCCCCTCCGGGATAAATGCAGAAATTCACGTAAGCTGGTTAAGCCCAAAAAGAATAAGATGCACTACAATAGTTGGCAGTAAGAATATGATCGTCTACGATGAACTCAGTCCCGACGGCAAAATAAAGGTAATAAAGAACGAACTCTGCGCCGATGGCTTTGACCAAAAAAAGGACAAATACGTAAAGAAGAAGGGAGAAGTGATGATTCCCGAGCTGGAAGACTACGAACCACTTCATCTGGAATGCAAACACTTTGTGGAATGTATCGAAAAGGGTCTGAGGCCGCTTACCGACGGTGAGAACGGCCTGCGGGTCGTAAAGGTTCTTGAAACGGCACAGGAATCGCTCAAAAGGGGTGGTGAAAGAATCGCTATAGAAAAATGAATTCCGAAGGGAACAAGATGGAGAAGACAGCTACTGCGGAAAAGATACGACTGGTAGACCTTGATGCCCAGTATCAGACCATACGCGAAGAGGTATGGTCTGCAATGAAGGACGTTATAGAAAACAGCTCTTTTGTCCTGGGCAGACACGTAAAGGGGTTTGAGGGTAGTTTTGCCAGATTCTGCAACACCCGTTTCGCAACCGGCGTGGCAAGCGGTACGGACGCCTTGGTACTCGCCCTCAAAGCACTTGGCATCGGCCCCGGCGACGAGGTTATCACGGTACCTAATACGGCATTTCCAACCGCGGAGGCCGTAACTCTTTCAGGGGCAAATGCAGTCTTCGCCGACATAAAACCCGAGACGTTTAACATAGACCCCGCTGAGGTAAAGAAAAAGATTACCAAAAAAACGAGGGCTATAATGCCCGTCCACCTCTACGGTCAACCTGCACAAATGGATGAATTAAAAGAGCTGTGCCAGGCTCACAATCTAATGTTAATAGAGGACGCCGCCCAGGCCCACGGGGCTGAGTACAAGGGCCAGAGGGTCGGCACAATAGGAAACGTCGCATGCTTCAGCTTCTATCCCTCAAAAAACCTTGGCGCTTATGGTGATGGGGGGGCGGTGGTTACAAACGACGAACGTATCGCCGATAAGGTACGCATGCTAAGAAACCACGGACGGCACGAAAAATATTGCCATGAAATAGAGGGGTATAACAGCAGGCTTGATGCACTTCAGGCCGCCATACTCTCCGTGAAGCTAAAATACCTTGACGAATGGAACGAGAAACGACGCCAACACGCCCAACACTACGACAAACTGTTGTCGTCTGTGAAAAACGTGACTACACCAAAGGTACTGGATGAGGTCAAGTCTGTGTACCATGTGTATGCCGTAAGGGTAAAGGATAGAGACCTATTGAGAAGAAAGCTGAAGGAAGAAAATATCGACACTGGCATACACTATCCGATCCCCTTACACCTTCAGCCGGCCCTTGCCTACCTCGGTCTGGGGAAAGGTTCATTCCCCAAAGCGGAGGAGGCGGCATCGGAAGTCCTGAGTCTGCCACTATACCCAGAGATGACGAACGAGCAGATCGAAACGATTGTGGACGCCCTAAAACAGCACGTAAAGTAGTTCAAAAAAGAGGTTTTTCCCCGGTATTACATGAGTAGCGCAAAAAAACTATCCGTTGTGCTGCCTCTGCATAATGAAGAGGATAACCTCGAGGAACTCCACTCCAGGCTCCGTGCAGTCCTTGAAGACATAGGAGACCCCTACGAAATTATCTTTGTAGATGACGCCAGTACGGACGGCAGCTTTGAAGTTCTAAGAGACATCAACGCCAACAACCCGTTTGTAAGGGTACTACATTTCAAGAAAAATTGCGGTGAATCAGGAGCGCTGGCTGCCGGATTCAGCGCTGCAAGGGGCGAGGTTGTCGTCACCATGGATGCGGACTTACAGAGTGAACCAAAGGACATACCCAGATTACTCGAAAAACTCAAAGACTACGACGTGGCCTGGGGTCGACGTACAAAGAGACAAGATGACACGATAAGAAAAATGTTCTCCTGGTGTGGCAATTTCGCCAGGAGGCTGCTTATAGGCGATAACGCGATGGACGCGGGCTCGCCGCTGAGGGCCATGAAAAGGGACGTAGCCAAAAAGATAAAACTGTTTAAGGGCCTCCACCGTTTTTATCCAACCATCTGCCGGATGGAAGGCTTCAGCGTGACAGAGGTCAATATAACCCATTATCCAAGGATACATGGGAAGTCCAAATACAACATCAGAAACCGGCTGTTCGGGTATATAGTAGACCTGCTGGCGGTCAAGTGGATGCACAGCAGGCATATTGACTATGAGATAATAGAGGAGCTGGATGAAAGGACTTCTTAGGGAAGAACTTCCATGGCTCTCCGTATTGACCCTCCTGTGCCTTCTCTTATACATCCCTTGTCTGGGTAACAGAGACCTTTGGGGAAGTGTTGAGCCACAGTATGCCGAAGTGGCCAGAGAGGCCTTAGCGGACGGACACTGGCTCGTACCTTACTATAACGGTGCGGTATATACCATAAAACCTCCCCTCTACCCATGGCTCATCGCATTGGTGAGCGTTCCCGCCGGTGACGTCACCGAGTTTACCGCAAGGCTGCCGTCTGCCCTCAGCGCCTTGGGCATGGTACTGATCGTTTACCTCCTGGGTAAGGACATCTTCAGCCGGCGGGTGGGCCTGCTCGCCGCACTGATACTCGCCTCGTCGCCCAATATTTATAAGTCTGCCTGTATGGTGCGCATAGATATGCCCCTTGCACTCTTTACCACAGCCAGCCTTGCAGCATTTTACGTCGCTTTCTCCCACTCCAAGAACAACTATTACCTCCTGGGCTGGTTCTTTGCCGCCCTGACAGTACTGACAAAAGGGCCTTTGGGACCACTGATAATAGCGTTGACAATCTCTTTGTATCTCTATTCCACAAAAAAACATACTACTTTCATAGAGGAACACGGGATAGTCCTAGGCGCATGCATTTTCGTTGCGACCATTATGGCCTGGCTGGTGCCTGCGTACATGCAAGAAGGAAAAGACTATCTATATCATATGCTGGGATGGGTAAGAGAATACGCAACGGGACGTATCAGTAAAGAAGGTATTTTCTATTACATGCAGATACTGTTCGGGGTCGGGTTCGGGCCCGCAGCGCTACTCATCCCTGTAGCCATATACTCGTTTTATAAAAACAACGTGGAGGGGCTGAGATTGCCATTAATATGGTTTGTGGTAGTACTGTTGGTCCTCACTATAATTCCCGGCAAACACAGCAGATATTTGTTGTTACTCTACCCCGCCATAGCACTTCTTGCGGCTGTTCCCGTAGACAGCTACCTGGCAAAGAGTGTGCCCATGTCCACATGGCCCGCCATAAGAACTTTTCCAGTCCTGCTACTGGGCGCAATCGTGGGCTTAGAGATAACCCTGATGGAGTCCCACCAACTTCCGTATCCGAACGTATCTCTTGCTTTAAGTGCCGTATTTCTTGTTACCGGAATGTACTTTGCCCTGCGGGCCAGTCAGTTCCATCTCATCTTCGGGACCATATTCCTGATGCTCATCGTTTTTGGGGTAAGTCGCTATCAGTTTTTTTTACCAAAAGAGAATGAAAAAAATTCGGAGAAGGCCCTCTGCCGGAACATCGTGAACTCCATGGAGCCCGGCGCCACATGGGCCGTATACAAAAATTTTAGGCCCTCATACCCCTTTTACACCAAGACGTATCCCAGAATATTTCACAAGAAAGAAGATGCTCTCGGATTCCTGTCATTGAAGGAAAGGGTCTATTGTCTGATACCGTCTGAGCATTTTAACGAGCTAAGTGCTTTCGTCACAGTCGTAGCCAGACTGGAGGGTAAGGGTGGCACTGAACTAATATTGGCTTCCAACCGGCCGGGTGATGGCTAAGGCGTCGCTTCTACAATTAACAAAGGGGACCGGATGACAGGATATTTGGATAAGGAATCAATGTACAAGGAACGCTCTTTCCCCGTGTTCCTGGCACTCCTATGCCTGATACTATACATCCCCTACCTGGGAGGGAGAGACCTGTGGTGCGGCCGTGAGACACTCTACGCAGCGGTGGCAAGGGATATACTCCTCAACGGTAACTGGTTCGTGCCATATTTTAACGGCGAGCTGTACTATAACAAGCCACCGCTCTATTTCTGGATGATAGCCACTTTAAGCATGCCGAGCGGGGACATAACGGAATTTACGCTCAGGCTGCCCTCGGCACTCTCCGCCCTGGGTACGGTGCTTGTGGTCTACTTCCTGGGCAAGAGGGTTTTCAATGCACGAACGGGCTTTCTGGCGGGTATAATCCTCG
>JAUXLO010000074.1 GCA_030623665.1 Planctomycetota bacterium | reverse complement strand
TGAGGGCTATAAACGGCAATACGCTCGCGAAGAGACAGAAGAGGATCAGGTGGCGATACAGGGAATGCCTGTGTGCGGCTTTTACTTCTGCACCATGAACGGATGAACGAGCAGGCTCAGGGTGTTGTCCTTTGATTATGTGCTTTTCTTCCACAGCATTATTATTACAGGGTGCTATATTGTTATGCTGGATTAATTGTCCCTTTTTGTTGTCAGGACAAGAACTCCTGTTTCATTATTCTGTAGAATATGAAGATAATTATGGCCCAGATTGGAATCATGGCGAACGTCATCCATACCACGCGGGTAATCATAGAGCTTTCTATGGCCAACGCCTCGGCCTTGTCTATCTCTGCCAACAGTGCCCATCTGACGTCCGGTGCTATGTCTAAATACGTATAGGCGCTCAGCACCTTAATGTCGCGGTAGTCTCGCGCTATCCTGACACCTGTCTCTCCCGCCAGCGCCATCCTTGCCGGTCTCGTATCTACCTTCAGTTTAAGCACCTCTGAGGCGGCGACTGTGAAGCGGGAGTCGGAAAGCATGTACATGCTAGGTCCCACAAGGTAAGTCTCGCCCGATTCTTTAAGCCCCGGCCTCTGTTCCATCATTTCATTTATCTTTGCGCCGTCCATGAACAGTATAAGAACACCCAACAGGATCGCCTCTTCGCCCTCCTTGAGTATCGGTGCGGCGACAAACTGAGCCGGGCCATTGTAGACATTGTACCACGCCATATCGGTTACGGTCAGTCCCGTCTTACCATGCTCAAAGGCCTCTTGCAATGTGGTGTTGGCATATTTCTCACTATTGAGGTTCGCGCCAAGCTCCGGGTTCCTTCTTGCACTGGCCACGATGATCCCTTCAGGGTCTGCGATGAGAACGTCGTAGTATCCGTATGCATCAGCGAAGCCGCTTAATATCCCGTGGTATCGCTCGTCTACTTCTTTGTACCTTGCCCCCGTAATGCCTGCAAATTCCCTTCCCTCGGTACCTTCTCTTTGGTAGGCGTATATGTACGAGGTTATCGCCCACTTGAAGAGGATGTTTGTGCAAAGCTGGTAGGCATCCCCCCTTCTTTCAAAGAAGAAGTCCTCCAGCTCACGCTTTTTTATATCCCTTACAGATACAAGGTGGTCAAAGGCCTCTGTCCGGATAAAACTTCTTGCCAACCCACAGTTCACCGAGGTGGTTATTATATAGGGCAGGAGATTGCCTAAGCTGCATATTACGATCAGGTAGATCAGCAGAGAGAGGGACTTCGACCTTTCGGGGCCGGGAGGCCCCGCACCAGATACGGGTTCTACCGGTTCCTTGGTTTTCTTGTGGCTTCTTGGGGGTAAACGTCTTTGTGCCATTTCGTCTCTATGATTATGGCCATCAAAATGTTAATATTACCGTAGCGGTATTTATAAGTCAAATGGCCTTTTGTTTCGTATTTGTTTATTGTGTGCGTTTGTGAAGAAAGGTGTGAAACACGGCATTGCCTTCGGGGAAGGGGCACAATAGCATGTCCGGGAAGGTGCATCCCAGGTTCAAGGTCTGGATAGAGAAAGAGGGTGGAGTTGTGTTTGCGGAGGGCCGAAAAATCCTGCTGGAGGCGGTTGATGAATTGGGCTCACTAAACGCGGCCGCCAAGAAGCTGGGCATGTCATACCGTGCGGCATGGGGAAAGATAAAGGCAACGGAGAAACGACTGGGCGTAAAGTTGCTGGATACCAGCGCAGGCGGAAGGGGTGGGGGCGGCGCAAGACTTACAAAGGATGCCAAGAGAATCCTGCGGCGTTACAACAGGTATAAGACACGGGTCAAGGCCTGCGTGGAAAGGGAATACAAGGCTATATTCAAGGAATAAAACATGTTGACAGAAAAAATTTTGGACAGTATTATGTCTAAAATGACATAACGCTTTTGCATCCCTCGGAGGAAGGGCTAAACGACTTAAAGATGCGGAGGAAATGTCTGATTGTTCTTACGTTACTCCTTGTTACCTCTTTTCCGGCGGTGGCACATGGTGTGGAGGGGCAGGGGGAGGAGATACTGGTATTCGTTGCAGCAAGCCTGACAGACGCCGTGGATGAGATAAAGGGCAGGTTTGAGGAAAGAACAGGGGGCAGGGTTTTTTTGAGTTTCGGGAGTTCAGGTACCCTTCAACGCCAGATAGAGAAGGGCGCTCCGGCAGACGTCTTCATATCTGCAGGCACCGCTCAGGTGGATGCCCTTGAGTTTGACGGCCTCGTGCTACCGGACACGAGGAAGGATCTCCTGACCAACAGCCTGGTAGTCATCATACCTGAAGGGAGCAGGCTGAGGATAGACCGGGCTGAAGACCTGGCGCGAAGGGAGGTCAGGAAGATAGCCATTGGGGAGCCCGGCTCTGTACCAGCGGGCGCTTACGCCAGGGAGGCCCTGGAGAATCTGGGACTATGGGAAGAGCTGTACCCGAAGATTGTGCCTGCCCTGGACGTAAGGGCCGTGCTTGCTTATGTGGAACGTCAAGCGGCTGAGGTGGGCATTGTCTATGGTACGGACGCCATGATAAGTAATGAGGTGAGGGTAGTGTATGAATTTCCGGATGACAGCCACACGGCGATAGTTTATCCCGTGGTTGTATTGAAAGACAGCAGGGCAGAGGCCCTGGCAAGGGAGTTTGTGGATTTTATCTCCTCTGCGGAGGCGATAGAAGTTTTTGAGGCATACGGTTTTAAGTCGTATGGTTTAGAGGTAACAGGAGGGCATTAGACCGTGCTATCACAAGAAGAGATGTCAGCTATCTATATATCCATGAAGGTTGCAGTCTGTAGTACGTTCCTTATACTCCCCCCTGCTATATTCATAAGTTGGGTGTTGGCCAAATCACGTGTCAGGGGAAAATCTGTTATTGATACGCTCGTTAATATGCCCCTGGCCCTTGCGCCTGTGGTGAGTGGATTTTTTCTGCTCATTCTTATAAGCAGGACCGGGGCCATCGGGCGGTTCCTCTACGAGGACCTTGGCATAGAGCTGACCTTTACCTGGTACGCAGCAGTGCTGGCCAGTGCGGTGATAGCCTTTCCTCTCCTGGTAAGGGTGGCGCGGGTAGCCATGGAAGAGGTTGATCCCAGGTTAGAGAATGCGGCCAGAACCCTGGGGGCAAGTCCCTGGAGGGTATTCTGCACGGTGACCCTGCCGCTTTCAATAAGGGGCGTAATAGCAGGTTCAATACTGGCGTTCACGCGCAGTTTGGGGGAGTTTGGGGCCACTATAATGCTGGCAGGGAACATACCGGGGAAGACACAGACTATCCCGCTGGCCGTATTTAATTGTGTGCAGACGGGACATGAGGATGCGGGCCTTAGACTGGTCTTTATCGCCACCATACTTGCCTTCTCTGCCCTGTTTCTTGCCCAGAATATCTCCAGACGCACCACCCACTGAGGTCTTTAGGGCATAATGAAACTCAGCGTAGACATAAGAAGGCGGGCCGGTACGTTTTATCTGGACGTGGCATTCTCGATAGAAAAACCTTTGACCGCCATCTTTGGACCCTCGGGAAGCGGCAAGACCACAATCCTGAACTGCATTACCGGGGTCGTAGAGCCAGGTGACGGAGAGGTGTCCATTGACGGTAAGCCACTGTATTCCAGTAAGGACCGCATAAATCTACCACCCGAGGACCGCAGTATAGGTTATGTGTTTCAGGAGGGGCTGCTCTTCCCACATCTTACGGTAGAGAAGAATATCTTCTACGGCTTTCGTCAAGAGGACGAGGCGAGGTGCCATATAGTCCCGCAGGCTGTAATAGATGTGCTTGAGATACAAAACCTTCTTGGTAAAAGACCAAGTCGGTTGTCCGGGGGGGAGCAGCAGAGGGTGGCCATAGCCAGGGCGCTCCTTTCTCATCCCCGGTTGCTTATATTCGACGAGCCGGTATCTGCCCTGGACTGGGGCCTGAAAAGCCGCTTCCTGGGCTATTTGAGACGGATAAAGGAGGAATTCCGTGTCCCCATACTCTATGTAACTCACGCACTCTCTGAGATCATGAACCTTGCCGATGAGGTAATCGTGGTAAAGGATGGCGGGGTACTCGTCACCGGTGGTGTATCAAGTCTCTTTCACTATCCGGATATTTTCCCCATGATCGAATCCGAGGGGCTTGAGAACGTACTTACCCTTAAGGTGCTGTCACACAACAGGGAACGTGGTGTCACGGAACTTGGGCTGGGGAGGCAGAGACTGGTGGTGCCGCTGGGAGGGCCTGAATCCGGCTCCCGTGTCTCAGCAATCGTGCGGGCCCAGGACATCATAGTGAGTCGTGAGAGGCCGACCGGGTTGAGCGCCCGAAATATCTTAAAGGGAGTGGTTGAAGACATATCCGTTGTAGGCAGTAAGGCCGTTTTGTTTGTAGACCTGGGAGAGCATATTATTGTCGAAATAACCCTGGAATCCCTCAAAGAGCTTGAAATAGATACCGGAGAGACATACTTCTTTATCATTAAATCCAATTCTATACGGGTGTGTTAGTTGTAAGGTGTGTCCAGACACACCCTGCAAAAACTACTCGCGCAGGAAAGCAAGAAAGGTAGACAACGAAGTCATGCCTGAGGCAGATGCGCCCCTGGTACATTTCACTTCGTTGAGCATGTAGCGGCAGAGTTTACTCTGCTTTAGGTCGAGCAAGCTCCACCGCTACGAAAGACTCTCCACCACCAATCACGGCTTCTCCATTGACAGTATAGGCAAATCGGTACATAATCCGCTACTGGCTAAATTTATAAAGGATTCTTTCTGGAGGGGAGAAGATGGCTGTCCAACGAGTAAATTGTAATAAGAGGATATCGTACCATGAGGGTCTTATGTCCGATGCGTCGTTCGTTCCGGCCGAAGATCTGCAACGGGGCTCTTTTCTCTTCTGCGGCGGGTCCATACCTAAGAACCCTGAGAAGAATTGGGAAATACCCCTGGACTTTGAAGAGCAATGTCACGTTACCTTCAAGAATATGTTAGGTGTACTGGAGACGGCCGGGACCTCACAGGATAATCTGATAAGGGTGATTGTTTATCTGACGGACATGAGGAACTGGGAGACCATGAACAAGATCTACCTGCAATACATCAAGTCGGCGCCTTCCAGGGCCTGCCTCGGTATAGATGCCCTTAACAATGGGTATCAGATTGAGATTCTGGCCGACGCATTTGTGCCGGCCAAGAAGTAATGTGGTGCATCCTACAGGGGCTCGACGCACAGCGCCGTTTTTGTGTAAGGTGCGTAGTTAAATGTCTTTAAGGAATCTAGGAACGCAGTGGAGGGCCTTAAGTCCGAGGAGGCTGTTCAATCGCCTTGTGGGGATTCTCCAGCTCAGGCTGGGCAACTCGAGGCTTTATGGCTATCCTGCAAAGATTACCATTGAATCGGGGAATATATGTAACCTGCGCTGCCCGCTCTGCCCGACGGGCCAAAACGACCCCTCGGCCAAGAAGGGCCTAATGCCCTTTGAGACCTATAAGAAGGTGGTTGATGAACTGGGTGGTTATTTGTATCTGATAAAGCTCTATAACTGGGGCGAACCTTTACTGAACCCCGAGCTTGTGCCCATGATAAAGTATGCCGTCTCCAAAGGTATAATTGTCAAGATAAGTACCAATCTCGACGTAGAGATGGATGCTGACCGGGTAAAGAAACTTTTACGCTCCGGGGTCCATAAGATTTATGTCTCTTGCAATGGGGCCTCAGAAGAAACGTATCCAGTATATCACGTG
This sequence comes from Planctomycetota bacterium, assembly GCA_030623665.1. Taxonomy (GTDB): domain Bacteria; phylum Planctomycetota; class Brocadiia; order Brocadiales; family Bathyanammoxibiaceae; genus Bathyanammoxibius. The sequence goes on along the minus strand of JAUXLO010000074.1, from coordinate 2,795 downwards.
GGAGGCAATTTTAAGAGGGTAATGGATAACATGAGATTGCTGGCGGCTATACGGTCGGAGCTGCACTCTCCCACCGATATCGTCTGGCTGTTTCATGTTTCTCGGCATAATGAACATGAGATAGAGGTGGCCGGAGAGATGGCGGCGGAGCTTGGTATAACATTGGAGGTAGAGGGCATTAGTCCGGACATGGGCAAGGAGATATTTGAGACGGTGGAGGAGGCCGTTGAGAGGGACGGTGAATGGCTCCCCGATGGTCCTGAGTATAAGATAGGTAAAAAGAAAAAGAAGGGGCGTTTTCCCTGCAATCTGCTCTGGACTGAGACGGTTATAAACTGGGATGGCTCCGTGCTGCCTTGCTGCGCCGTATACAGCGAGAAATACGCCTTTGGAAACATCCTGGAGAGCCCGTCTTTTCGCGAGATATGGAATGGAGAGTGTTATCAGGCCGCCCGAAAGGAGGTCTTGTCTAGGGAAAACGGATCATGGACCATCTGCCGGGTGTGTAAGAAGACGGGGTTTCTCCATGACTAGGTATGTTTGAAGAATGTAATCTATAAAATTTTTTGAGAAGTTCTACACCCCCTCCATCCATCAAGTCCCCGAGAAATGCCTCAAGTTTATTTAGGTCTGTATTCCCGTCCTCCAATCCGGTGCTGTCTGTTGCCGTTGTCAGCGCCATGGTAAATTTAAAAGGCCTTGTAAGGTTCAGCTGTATCCTGCCCGAAGATGGTTCCTGGACACCGATATCACCGGCAGAGATGGGTGCGGATAAAGTGCCGTGGTTGTGAAGTCTGGCTAAAAGCCTGGCAGTATGCCAGAGAAGCACCCGCCTTCTCTCAGAGCGTGGCTGGGATTCCCCAATGGCCGTGCGCAGGTCTTTGAGTCCGGGGATGCACTTTATGATAAGGTATCCCCGGTAGGAGGCCCCTTCATCTACTTCTATAGCGCCTATGACCTGACTTACCGGGAGGTTGGCCTTTGTGAGGGCATTAGCGGCCTGCCAGGCCTCCACTGCCGGCCTGGTACTTACAGATGGCGAACTATATTGTGAACTACGGGGAAGGAATTTAAAAACATCTACTTCTATCTCCGCATCTTTTATGTGTATCTTTCCGCATGTCTTGTAGAGTTTGAATGGCCCCGGGATTTCCATTGCACTTTCTTTTTCTTTATCAATGTCTTTTGTCAGGCGTATTAGCTCCTCTGCATTGTGACCCTCGAGGAAGTAGGCCCTGAGGTGGCCGTCTGTATAGAGCTTGTAGCCTCTGCCCCCTTGCACACAGGCCTTGTGTATTCTCTGTGCATCCCTTCGCAGTATCCAGTTGGTATGTCTATCCAACTCCTTCATCCAGGGTAGGAGGGGTGACTTATTGGCGTCATTGCCCGTCGAGTATGCCTTTAGAAACCGCAGTTTGTCCGTGATGCTGAAATCCGGCCCAATGCGGTTGAGTTTGGCAAGGGTCCAGTTCCTCATTTTCTCCGGGATGTAGTTGTAGACGTACGTCCTTTCGAAATCAATTATGTATACAGTTGGTGACGGATCATTAGGGTCCTTTAGGAGAAAATTGTTCAGAGCAAAGTCCGTCTGAAGGATGCCGCCTTCATGGCTTTTTCTGGCGAGTCTGCCCAGGGCCTCGATTACCCTTGACCTCCGGTGCTGTGGGACGCCCTCCCTGTACAGATAATCCCTCAGAGTTACGGCGCTGTCTATTTTCTTTAGCAGAGTATAGCACTCCACTATCAGCCCCATACGCCTTTTTTCTCCTGCCGCCAGGGGTACGATTACAGGCACTCCCCTCTCAAGGGCGGTTAGTCCTATCATAAGTTCTCTTAAGGCCTTAGACCGGAGGAAAAGATGTTTTAGTTTGAGGGATAAGCTGCTCAAGCGGAACGCCTTTACATACACCTCTTCCCCGTTGGTAGTTGTACCCAGAGAGGCAAAGACCTTGCGTCGCCCTTTCTTGTGGATAGTAGCGGTTTCCTTCCCGATGGGGTCGTTGAGGTCCGTCAGTTTATCCCCAAGGGTGTGCTCCTCATCCTCCGGGATGTACCAGGTTATGCTACCGGCGTTTTTGCGGAGGATTCTTTGCATGGAAGGCAGGTCCTATTTCCTGAAGAGTCTGACGAGTAGGACGGTTGCTATAATGCCCAGGATTACGTTCGCCCCCCACATGGCAGGTCCCGGTGGAAACCCTTGCTTTCTGGCCAGTGACTCGCCTGTTATAAGTAAGGGGTAATATACCACCAGGGCTACCCCGAAGCTTATAAAGAAGCCGATAACCATGTTACCCATTCTTGTCATTATTCCCACAGGGATGCCTATGAGGACAAATACCAGGCATGAAAGACCCGGAGATAGTCTTCTATGTATAGCGACGCTTATATCGCGTGTCCTTGCCGTGTGTGCGGCTACCCCATAAACCCTTTGCGCTTTCTGGAGTTCTTCGCCTAGAGCACGGCTTTCTTTAGACAAGTTTTCGATCTCATATGCCAAACCCGCCAGCCTTTCTTCTTCTTTTTCTATAATTTCACTAGCCAGGTGCTTTGCCTCTTCCGCTTCCAGTAATCGCACCGTTTCGTCCTCTATGGTTTCATTTACTTCTGCTATCTTGTTCTCAATATTTGCCAACTCTTCTGATTTGCTTGCCCTTCCGGTTTGTGCCATATCCTTTGCCAAAAGGAGTTCCACTACGTTCTCTTCCGCTATGCGTACATAATCCTGGGATATCCCAATCTCGTTCTTGGTATTTGCCAGGTTAGTCCTCTGTTGAGATATTTCAGCCCTGGCTCTC
>JAUXLO010000088.1 GCA_030623665.1 Planctomycetota bacterium | reverse complement strand
TGGAACGCCGTAAAAGCCGTTCATTTGTTGTTATAATAAGTACTTAACCCTTCTAAAATATTCAGAATTAGTATGTTTGTCAATATAAAAATAAAAGTAGCTCGTTGAGTACTATAGATATGGGGAACGGCTTTTAACGTCCCTTTTAGAATGGTTTCTCCAGAGGACCAATAAAATTATTATTGATTAAATGCGTATTTTTATTTAGACTTAACCAATCAACCTTAGGATAAGCTTATTACTGCCATGGACCTAGGAGTATTATACAACCCCTTTGTAATAGTTACGCTTCTGTATCTCCTGTCAAGCGTCTGGGAGGTCGGGCATCTTACAAGGCCCGACAGGTACAGCAAGCGGTGGGCTGAACGTCTACCCATTGCCGCATTTCTGCTGCACACCGCCTTCGTCGTCCTCCTTACGGTAAAGGCCGGCAACATACCTATAACCAATCTATACGAAGCCGTTATTTTACTGAGTTGGTGTGTGGTCGGGGTATTTATGACGGTAGAGTATACATACAAGGTACCTTCCATGGGCGCCTTCTTGTTCCCGGTCGCAACGGTCTTAAGTGTTTGCGCGTTGGGCGTGAAGGGGAATACCCTGGTCGCCCCGCCAACCCTCAGCAAGTTCTGGCTGGTTGCCCACATTATCCCGCTGTTTATGGGTTATGCCGCCTTAACCCTTACGTTTGTCTTCAGTGTAATGTATTTGACCCAGCAGAGGCAGTTGAAGCACAAGTTCTTTGGGCCGGTCTTTCACGGGCTGCCGTCGCTTGAAAAGCTGGACTCCATGATGTGGAAGGCGCTGAGCTTCGGTTTCCCACTCCTGACCTTGGGGTTGGTGCTCGGGGCCTTCTGGATGAAATATTCTAATGCCCTTGGGCCCCAGTGGTACCTCGACTCGAAGGTGGTGATGGGACTGGTGACCTGGCTCTTTTACGCGGCCCTGTTACACCTTAGGGTAGGTGTTTCCATGCACGGTAGCAAGGTGGCCGGTCTTACCATTGTTGCGTTTGTGTTGGTGCTTTTTACCTTTCTAGGCACGTTCTTTCTGGGTGCTGAGCACGGCTATCAGAATCTCTCGAAAGAGGATTCGCGGCTTATTATAGAAGGGTTTGAGGATAGGCGATGAATCTGCTAGTTGTGGGACTAAACCACAAGTCAGCTCCCATAGATGTAAGGGAACGGTTGGCCTTTACCCCCTCTAAGGTTGCTGAGGCCCTTGAACTCTTGCGTAAGAGGTTTCCTTCCTGTGAAGTAGTGATTATATCAACCTGTAACAGGGTTGAGTTGTACGCCTGTTCGCCGGACGACTCTCTTAATGAGGAGGCCGTGATAGACTTCTTGTCCGAATTCCACGGCATAGAAACGGAAAAGTTCAGGGAGCATATGTACTGTTACGGCGGCCAAAGGCTGGTGAGGCATCTCTTTCATGTTTCCTCCAGCCTTGATTCCATGGTGGTGGGTGAGTCGCAGATAGTGAGTCAGGTGAAAGAGGCCTACATGGTGGCCACCTCATGTGAGCTGATCGGAAGGACCATGCATCAGCTCTTCCAGCAGGCCCTTGGTGTGGCCAAGGCCATCCATTCCAACAGCCGTATAGCCCAGGGAAAGGTGTCGATTAGTTCTGTGGCGGTGGAATTTGCGGAAAAGATTTTCCAGGATTTCTCCGATAAAACCGTATTTATCATAGGCGCGGGAGAGATGGCGGAGCTTGTGCTCAAGTCACTTGTGGAACATGGCGCAAGGACGGTCATGGTATCTAATCGAAGCTTTGATAGGGCTGTTGGTCTTGCCGAGGAATTCGGAGGCAATGCAGTGCGCTACGACGACCTGACGAAGGAATTGTGCAAGGCCGACATAGTAATAAGCTCTACCGCTGCGCCCCACTATGTGCTTCACCCGGACCATGTAAGGGAGGCAATGCAACTGCGCAAGGGCAACCCGATATTTCTTATCGACATTGCCGTGCCGAGGGACATAAACCCGGAGGTTGGGAGATTGGATAACGTCTACCTGTACAACATCGATGACCTCCAGTATGTGGTAAACCAGAATGTTGACGACAGGGCCAGGGAGATGGAGAAGTGTACGGCGATGGTGGAAGAGGAGGTAGAACGTTTTATGGCCTGGGTGGAGGAGATGAAGATAGGCCCCACCATTGCAAACCTTAGACAGCACTTCCATGCGGTGGGCAAGGAAGAGCTGGACAGACTGAGGACCAAACTAGGAGACGTGGACGATACCAAGTGGCAAGAGGTTGTCTACTCGATGGAGAGGACACTGAATAAGCTCTTGCACGAGCCGGCAAAGGTTGGGAAGCAGGAGGCAAAGAACGGTAACAGTCGCCGGTACGTGGAGACCATAAAAAAGCTGTTTGGTATCCGCCATGCGGACCGCACTGATTCGTCTACCAGTCAACGCTCCGGCAGCAACCGGAATACAGACCTTCCTTCGAACCCCTCAGAATAGTCTAGAGAAGTTTACGGACAGCCAACGCATTTTTCACCGCCCAACCGTGGGCGTCGTTATTAAAATATACATAGACGTCTTTGCCCGCAGACAGCCACTTCTTTATCTCTCGTGCGTCTCTCCGCAGATCTGCCTTGGGATAGCATCCGGCATAAAGTCTGCCGCCCTCAGGGCCGTGTCTGCGCAGGTAGACAAAGCCCGCCGTCTCAGGTATTTCCACTTTGAAGCGGGGCCAATCCGCCATGCAGAGTGTCATGTCTGCTTCATGTAATATCTCATAGACGCCTGCATCAAACCAGGTTTTATCCCTGAACTCAAAGGCATGGCGCGTGGTCCTGTAGACTCGCAGTGCGTGCACAAAGTCCCTGAGCCTGGGGATATCCTTCCCGAATCCTGGGGGCATCTGCCAGAGCACGACGGAAAGTTTCTCTTTAAGGAGACGCGCCCTTTTAAAGTAGAGCTTAAGGGGCTCACGGCAGTCCTTTAACCTCTTGACGTGGGTTATGAATCGGCTGCCCTTGAGGGCAAATTTGAAGGTCTTAGGGGGTCTTCTGTACCACGACCTGAAGGCGTCTTCCGAGGGCAGCCTGTAAAACGTCACGTTTAGTTCAACTGTGTCAAAGTGCTCGGCATAGAATTCCAGCCACTCTCGCTGGGGTAGTTTTATGGGGTAAAATACGCCGCTGCCCCAGTGTTTGTACGTAAAGCCGCTTGTTCCCACAAGGGCCGCGGCTCTTTTTTTTGTTGTGCTTGTCTTTCCCATAGATGCTACATGGGGTATTGCCGCCCCGGGCCTTGATCAAGGGTTAGAGCGCAGTGTAGGCCTTCTTCAGGGGGAGGCCCTCAGGGCCGCACTATTGGGGGAATAACAGGGGATAAGGTATGCGTCAAGGTCTTTTTGCGTCCTGTCAGGCCTAAAAAAACCGCAAATTAGCCTCTAGGCGGGATTTCTTGCCTAAACCTTGTGCCGGAAGGCCAGCCTGCGAATCTTAAAAGGTTTGACACAAATACAATTATTGTGATAGTATTTTTGAGGGGCCGGGAAGATCTTTTGCGACGAGACATTATAGATATTTAACGCACTGTTCATTTGGGTGGGACGGGTTCTTTATGAAGGGCATATTTCTGGCCGTGTGTCTATTATTGTCTACTGTGTCCGCGGGCTGCCTCAGCGCTCAGCAGAGCACAGGGGTAGGGGCAGCTGGTGGTGCGGGTATCGGTGCCGGGATCGGAGTGGCACTAGGCAATCCGGCTCTTGGCATGCTTATTGGTGCGAGCCTCGGAGCCCTTGGGGGCGCCTTTGCACAGGACCACCTTGAAAAGAAGCAGAAGGAGAAAGAGGCCAAGGAGCTGCAAGAGCAGTTATTTGAGGGACAGAAGGAGCTGGCGAAAGGGAGTTTGGGCCCAACGTCCAAACCTACTGATAAGAGTTTTATAGAGGGGCACTACGAATACGTGATGAAGAAGAAGTGGATTGACACCTCCAAGAAGGAACGTGTCTGGGTGGTGGAAAAGGTGGAAGGAGACCGTAGAATTGAGGGGCACTATGAGAATAGGCTTGTACCGTCCGGATACTGGGAGGCCTATGAAGAGAAGATATGGGTTCCCGACCATTATGAGTGATAAGGAGGCCCTATGCCGGGTGTTGATAAGTTAAGGCTGTATTTACAGCTAGATAAGGCCAAGCGAAGGTATAATCTTTTTCGCTGGAGAAGGCCGTCGTTAACATCCTGGTGGTTGCTTTGGCGCTGGCCCTGACTGCGGTCATCATCGGGAAGTTCCTCGAGGGATCGTTTTATTTCTATTTATTGTTCCTCTTACCCTTTCTTGTCTATCTGGCCATAGCACTTACCGGGCTGCATTCCAGCTGGATTAGTTTAACCCACGCGGCGTACTTCATTGACAAACGTCTGAACCTCAAGGCGAGTCTGATTACGGCACTTGATTGTGCCAAAAACCCAAAGCCGCCGAAGTTCTCTAGCGTACTCATTGCTGATGTTGTAGGGCAGCTCGATGATAAACGCCTTAAGAAGGCCATGCCGCATAAACCGCCGAGGACACTCTGGATACTGATTCCACTGGCAATAGCCCTGCCCCTGATACTGTTCTTATTGCCCAACCTTTATAAAGATAGGGTACTGACGGATTATCGAGAATCTGAGGCCCACAGAGTACTTGACATTTATGAATATGAAATGGTGCAGACGTTAGATGCCGAATCCCCCCCTGAGACCTTAACTGCCAAAGAAGAAAAGGAAAAAGAAAAGAGGGAGGAGCTCGACAAGGGCAAGAAAACGGCCAGCAGGTCTTCATCGGATACGCAACCACAAAGAGATGCAGACCGCAAGTCCGCTGTTGACACCACCAGGGGTGCGGGAAAGAAGGAATCGAAGGTGGTAAGCAAGCAGCAGCAACAGGCGAAAAAAGAGATAAAAAACGAGATGAGCTCTATAGCCTCATTGCTGGCGAAGTTAATGCCGCCGCCGTCGGATTCACAGATGCAGCCGCCCTCAATGCCTCTGCCGGGGCTACCTCAGTCGGGCAGCGCAGGGGCGGGAGGAAAAGGTACTGAGGGTAAAGAGGGTTCACCCTCCGGCGAACAGCAGAAAGGTCAGGGGGAATCATCGGAAACCGCGGGAAAGGAAGGTGACGCCTCAAGACAGGAGGGTGGCGCAGGGGGTGAGGAGTCAGGCACCGCTACCGCTGACGCCAGGCCCTCAGGCCAGGGTGGAGGTGCGCCAAGCTCCTCCGCCGGCGAAGAAGGTGGGCAGGGTAGTAGCGGACAACAGACGGCGGCCTCCGGCACGTCCGGTAGCGGTACCGCTGACGCACAGGGAATTGAGGGCCGGGAAAGTGAAGAAAAACAGCAAACAGGAGGAGGGTCTGGAAGCACTCCTCAGGACAAGGACGACGATAGCCTGGCCAGGGGAGATACCTCCAAAGAGGAGGCATCAAAACAGGGAGATTCTGAGGGTGGAGATTCTAAGTCAAAATCCGCTCTTGCAAAGGCTATGGAAAGACTAAAGGTGCCCATTCCTCCCATAGACATTAATCCATTGCCTCAAAAGCAGCAGCAGGGCAGCGATGAGGGTGGTAAGGGCAAGGAAGGCGCGGGTAGCGCCAGTGGCGGCTCAGGAGAAGAGGGCGGCTCAGGGGGAGGTACACAAGAAAAGAAGGTGGCCCAGGCAGGGGGCAGTGAAAGCTCTCAAGGACAACAGGGACCCTCCCAGGCCAGGGGTGGTACAAGTGCCCAGAGTGGTGGTTCTTCCCAGCAAGAGGGAGACTCTGCCAGTACCGGTAGTGAATCCGTGGCACAGGCCCCCGGTGCTGGAGGCGAAAATGGAGGCGAAAAAAAGGATGAACCTGGCGAAGGCGGGAGAGGGTCTAAAGAAGGTGGTGGGGCCGCAGGAGGTTCTCAAACTGAAGGGCTATCTCAGGCAGGGGGCGCTGGTGATAAGGGCTCTGAGGGAGAAGGTGCAGGCAAAGGGGCTATGGCCCAGGGGGGTGGTGCTGGACGTGACGACGGAGATAAGGGCGCGGAAGAGAAGCTGGCCGGTAAGGGCCGGGAAGGTGGCCAAGAAGGGGAAGGTAAGAAGGGTAGTCAAAGCGGTAAGAAATCCGGGGATACAGGAGACAAAACGGCATCAAAGGGAGGTAAGTCACAGGACAAGGAAGAGTTGTCTGAAACAGGAAAATCTGAGGGCAAGGGCGCACCTGGTGAACAAGGAGACAAGACAGGTGGCGGTGAAAGACAGGGTGCCAAAGAGGTTGCCAAGGCTGGAGATGTAAAGAAACCCGAGGGAGATGCCCAGAAATCTGGAGGCCCTTCTGGGGCTAAAGACGACCGTGGAGAGGCTGGCAAGGGTAGCGAAGGCGGTACACCCCAGGTGGGTGATAAAAAGATGGCTCAGGCTCAGGGAAGTAAGGAAGAGGCCGGCAAGGGTAGCGAAGGCGGTACACCCCAGGCGGGTGATGAAAAAATGGCTCAGGCCCAGGGAAGTAAGGAAGAGGCCGGTAAAGGTAGCGAAGGCGGTGCACCTAAGGCAGGTGATAAAAAGACGGCCCAGGCCCAGGGCAGCAAGGAAGGGGCAGGAAAGGGCGGCAAAAGTGGCGGTAAAAGTGGCGGCAAAGAATCCGGCGACGGCTCTAAGGGAGGTGCTGGCAAGTCTGAGGGGCAGCAGACAGCATCCAAGACCTCCGGCTCCGATAGTGGTGCGGGTAAAGGAGGTAAAGGGGGTGGAGGCGGTGCGCCCAAGGCAGGTGATAAAAAGATGGCCCAGGCCCCTGGAAGCGAGGGAGGGGCAGGAAAGGGCAGTGAAAGTGGCGGCAAAGAGTCCGGAGACGGCTCTAAGGGAGGTGCTGGTAGGTCTGAGGGGCAGCAGACTGCATCCAGGGCCTCCGGCTCCGATAGTGGTGCAGGTGAAGCCGGTAGTAGCGGCGGGGAACAGGGAGGTTCTCAGATGGGATCCACTCAGGGCGCAGAAGGTGGCTCAGAATCAGGAGAGCAGAGGGTGGCCATGGCAACCCGGGGTAAGGGCGCCATGAGGCCTGGAAGTGCCCCTAAAGGCGCAGGGGGTGGTGAGGCGATGGATATTAATCAGTTGCGGAAAGAGATACGGCGTGCCGCCAAGAACATCTCGTACGACCTTGAAAGATTAGAGAGGATAGCGCGTGCAGATTCATTACAGCGCCGCTCTGGTAGTGAGCAGGAACAGGGTATTAAGGAGGGGGCTGGGAGGGGCCAGGAAGGACCGCAGAAACAGGGCCGGGGAGAAGGCAAGGGGTTGTCCAAAGGACCGGGCGATACTCAGGGGCAGAAACCTGGAAGTGAAGCTGGTGGTGCGGAACCGGGAGCCATCCCATCCGCAGGCAGGGAAAGTAGCACTGGAGGAGGTGAAGCACAGACAGGGCCTGAGGTGGGGGGCGGTCACACCGGTGGGAGCCAGCCCGGGACCCGCCTGTATTCAG
>JAUXLO010000017.1 GCA_030623665.1 Planctomycetota bacterium | reverse complement strand
TGGGTATGATTCACAAGAGGAGCGGGACCAAGGAGATATCCCAACTGGGTGGCGTATGGAAGGACATGCCGCTGCTGGCAGGATTCTTTATGTTCTTTGTCATTGCCTCTGTGGGCGTGCCCGGATTGAGCAACTTTGTCGGTGAGTTTCTGATATTTGTCGGCGCCTTCAAGGTCAGTGTGCTTTATGGTGTGCTGGCTACCTTTGTGGTGGTACTTACCGCCGTCTATCTGCTATGGATGTTTTGGAAGGTTATGTTCGAGAAGGCACCTGAACGCGCCAGGGCCTGGCAGGACCTTTCTCTGGTAGAGACGGTTACGCTTACCATGCCGGCGATCGTTGTGGTCGTTATCGGCGTATACCCGAAGTTATTGCTGGACAGGATCGAGCCCTCGGCCTTGAAGCTCATAGGGCAAGTGAAGAAGGAAGTGGCACAAAAAGAGGATCCGGGAAGAGAAAAGAACACCATCCGTCTGGCTAAGATTGAGAGAGGTGAATTCAAATAGGCCATGGAGATAGTACCTCCGTTTGTTAATCTGACTACGATACAGCCACAACTCATCGTGGCCATTTTTGCGATGGCGGGGTTATTGATAGACGCATTCTATCGTAATACGCTGTATGTGTTTATATTGACCCTCATGGGGCTGGCCCTTGCCCTGTTTGCCGTATATTCCCAGTGGGGAGTTGTTGTCCCCTACGAGGAATCCATGGTGACTATTGACAGCTACACGGTGTTCTTTAATATAATCTTCATTCTTGTTGCAATTGTAACAGTATTAATTTCCTTCAGTTATGTGGACCTTACGGGCGTTGATGGTGGAAAGTATTATCCACTGATCCTGTTTGCCACCTTGGGGATGATGCTATTCATATCAAGCAGGGACCTGCTCTTGATGTTCCTGGCCATAGAGCTTTTGTCCATATCGTCTTATGTCTTGGTCGCCTCCCAGCTGACGAGGTGGAAATCCAATGAGGCCGCCATCAAATACATGCTTACGGGTGCCTTTGCCAGTGCCTTCTTACTTTTTGGTATAGCCCTCGTCTTTGGTGCCACAGGGACTATGGATTTCGTGAAGATAGGGCAGCTGCTGTCTGCTGAGGGTCCGGAGCTACTCTACTTGCAGGTAGGTATAGCCATGATGATGGTGGGGCTGGGATTTAAGGTGGCAATGGTCCCTTTCCATATGTGGGCGCCCGATGTCTATGAAGGGGCCCCAACGCCCATTAGCGGGTTCTTGTCGGCGGGTAGTAAGGTGGCCGTTTTTGCCCTTTTATTGAGGCTCTTCGCAGGCCCGTTCTCTGTGCCACACGTCGATTGGGTATCAGCACTCTGGTGGTTCTCGGTCTTGAGTATGGTTGTAGGCAACGTGTCTGCCCTGCTTCAAACTAATGTCAAGAGGATGCTTGCTTACTCCAGTATTGCCCATGTAGGCTACATGCTTATCGCCGTGGTTGTACTCGACACGATGGCAATGGAGGCTGCCCTTCTGTATATGGCAGTGTACGCAGCAACCGGGCTGGCCGCATTCGGTTGTGTGGCCTATCTGTCAAAGGGGCCTGAAGAGAGGCTCGACATACGGGATTACACGGGCCTGGCCTACAACTATCCCATTCAGTCTGCAGTTCTGTCTGTGTGCCTCCTTTCTCTGGCTGGGATTCCACTTACGGCAGGGTTTATTGGGAAATTCTATCTATTTGGTGCAGCGGTTAACTCAGGCTTTATAGGTCTGGCCGTTATAGGTGTGTTAAATTCTGCTATTTCCCTGTATTATTACCTGGGACTGCTACTGAGAATGTACGCAATGCCTGAGGGGGCGGGTGAGGTAGTGGTGTCTCATCCCATGGCGGGCAGATTGGTTTTGGCCATATTGGGTATTACCATCCTGGTTCTGGGAGTTTATCCCTCTCCCCTGTTAGGGGTCATTAAAGAGGCGGTTGCTGCTGTTGTGTCCCCCGTGATGTAGTTCATTCCTCATCGGATATGTCTCCACTAAAGACCTTCGATTGTATAATAATAGGCGGTGGGCCCGCAGGCTCTATGGCTGCCTACGCGCTTGCAGGGTGTGGGGTAAATGTTGCCATATTAGAGGGCAAGGACCCTTCCAGGGCCAAGGTGTGTGGTGGGGGGCTTCAGTTAAAGGCGGTCCACATACTCCCGTTCGACGTCAAAGAGGTGGTAGAGCGGGAGATTTACGGTATCATCTACCAGCGGCGGCTGAGGGACAGGTTTACCAGGAGGTACAGCTCACCCATCTCCTATACCGTGAACCGCGCAAGGTTCGACAACCTTCTTCTCAAACGTGCTCAGGAGTGCGGCGCAACCCTGTTCTTGGGGGAGAAGGCAATCTCGCTTGAACCCGCCATTGGCTACACTAACAATACCAGGGTCTTTACTGAGCGGGATGTCTTTGATGCCCGTGTAGTTGTGGGGGCGGATGGGGCGGGCAGCATAGTGAGAAGTGCCTTAAACCCTGGAGGTATTGCTCCGGTCCAGTTGGGGCTTATATGTGAGCTGAAGAAGGAGAGAGGTAATGCCCATATCCCCGAGGACCTTTTTGTGATTGACTGGGGCACCGTACCGGGAGGTTATGCATGGATATTTCCAAAAGAGGCCACCCTCACCGCAGGTGCCATAGTACCGCGGGAATTGGCCGGGACGTTGAACGTCTATCTTCGAGCTTTTCTCGAAAGACAGGGCCTGAAGATATCTGAGGAGCAGCGTCTCCTTGCACATCCCATACCTTCCAGGAGATTAGGAGAACCCATTGCCTCGAGTTGGGGAATACTGGCTGGAGATGCGGCAGGGCTCACAGACCCTTTTACTGGTGAGGGGCTGTATTATGCCCTGAGGAGTGGACAGATTGCCGCACATCATGTTGAGAAGTTTCTCACCGGAGGTAACGGCAGCCTCCTGGACTACGAGGGCGAGATAGATGCGGGCCTCATGCAGGAGATAATTGTTGCAGGCAAGATGCGGAGTTTCTTCAATACCTTTTCCAGCTATATCCACAACCTGTATCGCAAGAATGACCGGTTGTGGTATTCCTTCTGTGAGGTGCTGCGCGGAGACAGGACCCTTGAGGGTCTGAGGAGGATCAGGTCCATACCGCCCAAACCGGTACTAAGGTATCTGGAGAGATTTACTTCCTGGTATGAGGCACGGCAGATTAGTAGATTCAGGGGTTCCGTCATGTTTAAGTCCATGCTGTCAAAAGAGGAAGCGTTAAGGTGTTGAGTTCCTGACATGGAGAGGGCCTGAAGAGGTCTTGTGGGTTCTTCTAGGAAGTTTTCAGCCTGAAGGAAGGGCCCTGAGTCTTCTTTGACTTTTCCGTGAGGCCTTCGGTCTCGATCCTCAGGCGGAGGTCATTGACGCTGTCGGCGTGGGACAGTGTGGTTTCGTAGCTTATTTGTCCCTCCCTAAAGAGCTCGAAGAGGGACTGGTCGAACGTTCGCATACCTTCCTGGGCGCCCTTGGCCATCGCCTCTTTCAGCAGCCCCACGTCCCCCTTGCGTATGAGATCCTTTACCCTTGGTGTATTGAGCAAGATCTCTATGGCTGCTACCCTTGTGCCGTCAGTCCTTGGGACGAGCCTCTGGGCTGTGATTGCCCGGAGGTTCAGTGACAACAGTATCTGTACCTGCTCATGCATGGTCCCCGGAAAGAAGGTGAGTATGCGTTCTATTGCCTGATTGGCGTTATTGGCGTGCAGCGTACTCAGGCAGAGATGGCCGGTCTCAGCGAACGCCAGGGCCATCTCCATGGTCTCTGTGTCTCGTATATCGCCAATGAAGATAACGTCCGGGGTCTGTCTCAGGGCATTCTTCAGGGCCTCCCGGTAAGAGTGTGTGTCGGTGCCTACCTCTCGTTGTGTAAGGATTGAGCGCTTGTGCGAATAAAGGAACTCTATGGGGTCCTCTATCGTGATGATATGCCCCGGCACATTGGAGGCCCGATAGTCCACCATCGCTGCCAGCGTGGTCGACTTGCCCGAGCCTGCGGCACCCACCACCAGCACCAGTCCCCTCTTGCTCATTGATATGTCCTTAAAGACGGGGGCCAGGCCGAGTTCCTTGAATCCCACTATATGCTGCCTAACTTGCCGTATTACCAGGCCGATAGAATTCCTCTGATAAAACAGGTTTATCCTGAAACGGCCGAGACCCGGATACGAAAGGGCAACATTCATTTCACGTTCCCTCATGAACACATCCTTTTGTCCCTCGTTTAACAGGGGGAGGGCCAGCTTTTCTATCTCCTCACGACCGAGAGGTTTCTTGTATTCCTCCGAGTCCGCCAGGTTACCCTCAATACGGTAGGTTGGGGGAACGCCTATGGTAATATACATATCAGAGGCGTCCCTTCGAACCATTTCATCCAGAAGTTTCTTTATACCCATAACAATATGTTGACCTTAACCTTTTTCTGTGTGTTTGCCTAGCGCTTTGGGACTGGTGAGATGTGGTAGTATAACGTCCTTGTCTACCACACCGATATTATATAGCTCGATAAGGGCGGTATCCATGGTCTGCATGCCCATCTGTTTACTTGTTTGCAGGGTTGCGGGTATCATCGCCACCTTTCCCTCGCTGATCTGGTTTCTGATGGCCGGCGAGGCCAGCAGTACCTCTACGGCGGGCAGCCTGCCCTTGCCGTCCTTACGCCTGAGCAGCACCTGTGAGATAATGGCGGACACTGCCCCTGAAAACATGGCGCGTATCTGTTGCTCTTGACCGATCGGGAATGCGTCTATTATCCTGTTAACGGTATTTGCCGCCCCTGATGTATGGAGTGTGGCGAGCACGAGATGGCCGGTCTCGGCGGCGGTCATGGCGAGGCGGATAGTGTCAAGGTCGCGCATCTCACCCACCAGGATGACGTCCGGGTCCGCCCTCAGTGCCACCCGCAGGGCACCGGCAAAGCTCTTTGTATGCGTGCCGAGCTCCCGCTGGTTTATCAAACACTTCTTCGGCTGGTAGGTGAACTCTATGGGGTCCTCAATGGTTATTATGTGAAGCCTCTCGTTCTGGTTTATCATCTCTATCATGGCCGCCAGCGTGGTGGATTTGCCTGACCCTGTGGGTCCCGTGACCAGGATCAGCCCCTTGGGCCTCTTTATCAGTTCGGAAATGATTGTGGGAAGCCCCAGTTCTTCGGGGCTGGGGATGTGTTCCGGTATGGGCCTGAATGCGACAGCCTCACCCCGGCCCTGGAGGTATGCGCTCACCCTGAAGCGCCCTATCCCCTTGAACTCTATAGAGAAGTCTATCTCGTGGTTCTCCTCGAATATCGCCTTCTGCCTGTCATTGAATATATCGTAGAGGAGGGTATGGATTTCTTCCTTCTTCAGCGGGGGTGCGTCCACCTTTCTTATGTCGCCGTTGACGCGTACCATCGCCGGCTCACCGGCGCTGAGATGGAGGTCGGAGGCCCCCTGCTCCGTGGCAAAACGCAGAAGTGTGGCGATATCCATCACTGTCTTCTTTTGTTCCAACTCGTTAAGTACCTCCTCCAATTCAGTTCAATTTCCCCCCCCGGATAAGGGGGACTTGTGGGCGCCGGGCAATCTAACAGGCTAGTCCATTATGGCGCCACGCTTTTTTAGATCCGCCTTTTCCTCTGACGTAAGACCTTTAGCACCTTCAAGATACGCACCCCGGACGCTGGCGCCCCTCAGGTCTGCACCGTTCAGGGACGCACGGCGCAGGCTGGCCCACCGCAGATTGGCGTTGTTAAGGTTGGCGCTGGTCAGGTTTGCATGGCTGAGGTTCGCATGGCTAAGGTCTACATCCTCCAGGTCGGCACCCGCCAGATTGGCATGGCTCAGATTGGCATTGCTAATGCTCGCGTCCTCCAGGTTGGCGCCGCTCAAGTCGGCGTAGCTTAGATCGGCGCCGTCGAGGTCTGCATCTTCAAGGTCGACACCGCTCAGTTTGGTGCTGCTCAGGTCTGCATCCCGCAGGTTCGCACCACCCAGGTTAACGCTCTCCAGGTTTGCGTCACTCAGGTCAGCTTCCTCCAGGATGGCATTCCTCAGGTTGGTTTCTAATAATACAGCGCTCTTCAGGTCGACACGACTCAGGTTGGCGCCCTTCATGTTGGCGTCCTTCAGGTTGGTATTGCTCATTTTAGCGTTGCTCAGGTTAGCATTGACCAGGTTGGTATGGCTCAGGTCGGCCTTCTCCAGGTTTGCGTCGCTAAGGTCGGCGTCCTCCAGGTCGGCCTTCTTCAGGTTGGCACCGCTCATGTCGGCGTCCTGCAGGTTTGCATCGCTCAGGTCGGCACCCTCCAGGTTGGCGCCGCGCAGGTTGACACCGTACAGGTCGCAGTGGGCACATTCCCCCGTATCCAGCAATTTCTTCCGGTTGGTCTCAGGGTCACCGTCACCATATACCGGGCGCAACTGCATGCCCGGCATCACCGCCATAAACCCGGTCGAAACAGTAATAAAGGCAGCAGCCAGTAACAGCCTTTTGGTGTAGCCCATTCCCGAGACCCTCCTTTTCCTCCTTGTTTGCATGAATTAAGACCCCGCCTTTTTTATTACGCAACGTACCTGCAGGCGATATTAGCCCTTTGCAGTATCGTTTTTCCGCACCATTACATAACATAACCAGCGTTTATAAACAATACCGTTTCTTCAAAAAATCTTTATGGAGAGTTACCTGAGGCCGTGTTTCTAATATGTCTTGATATACCACCGTTCCGGTGCTAAAGTAGCATTTCGATTTATCTACTAGCCATGAAGGTCTCCATCCCAAAAGAGATTCTGCCGGGTGAGCGGAGGGTAGCCGCCGTCCCCGATTCCGTTAAGAAGATGACCAAGAAGGGTATTGCAGTTTGTGTGGAATCGGGTGCGGGGGGAGGCGCCTTGTTCTCCGACGGCGATTACGAGACGGCCGGGGCAAGGATTGAAACCTCCGTAGAAGACCTGCTTGGAGATGCCGAAGTGGTTCTGAAGGTGCATGGGCCCATCCTGAATGAGAGCATCGGCAGGCACGAGATAGACCTGATGCGGGGGGGAACAGCACTCATCGCCCTGCTGTATCCACTGGTAAACCATGATCTGGTTAAACGTCTTGCAGCCAGGGAGATTACGGCATTCTCGGTGGATGCTATACCAAGGGTCAGTGCGGCGCAGAGTATGGACGTCCTGAGTTCCATGAGCACTGTGTCGGGCTACAGGGCGGTCCTTACAGCGGCCAATGCCCTGCCAAAATTCTTTCCAATGTTCATGACCGCCGCCGGCACTATCGCGCCTGCAAGGGTCCTGGTACTTGGTGCGGGGGTTGCCGGACTCCAGGCCTGTGCCACGGCCAAGAGGCTTGGTGCCATCGTTGAGGCCTTCGACCAGCGCCCTGCCGTTAAGGAAGAGGTGGAGAGCCTGGGGGTGAGGTTCGTCGAGGTGCCGCTTGGTAAGGGAGAGGAGGGGGAGACGGCGGGCGGCTACGCCAGGGAGCTGTCGGATGACTACAGGCGGCGGCAGGCGGAGCTCATCTACAAACATGCAGTGAGATCAGACGTGGTCATAACAACCGCCCTGATTCCGGGCAAGCGGGCCCCGGTTCTCATCACCGAACAGACGGTCAGGGACATAAAGCCTGGCTCTGTGATCGTGGACCTGGCCGCTGACTTCGGCGGTAACTGCGAGCTGACCGAGCCCGGCAAGGAAGTGGTCAAGCACGGCGTATTGATAAGCGGCCTGACTAACGTGCCCAGCTACATGCCCCTTCACGCCAGCCAGATGTACTCGCAGAACGTAGAGAACTTCCTTTTTCATATGATGGATAAGAGGGGTCTGAAGATTGATTTGGAAGACGAGATTACCAGCGGCACGCTCATTACCTATCAGGGGAAGGTGGTCCACAAGATGACCCTGGAGGCGATGGCCGCTGCGGGAGGCGCATGATGGAAGGTTCCATCCTGATTGGTATCTATATCTTTGTGCTTGCCGTATTTGTCGGGTTCGAGCTTATATCAAAGGTGCCGGTCATCTTGCACACGCCCTTGATGTCCGGTGCCAATGCCATATCAGGCATCACCCTGGTGGGGGCCCTGGTGGCGGCAGGCCGTGGTGCCGACCCCGGCCTGACGGGGGTGATCGGTCTGGCGGCCGTGATATTCGCCACCGTCAACGTGGTGGGGGGGTATATGGTGACGGACCGGATGCTACAGATGTTCAAGAAGAGGCAGTAGGGATAACCGCCATGACGCCGCAGATTATAGATTTCTCCTACCTGGTTGCGGCCGTGCTGTTCATGCTGGGCCTTAAGAAGCTTAGCTCTCCGGCAACGGCACGTGCCGGCAACAGACTGTCCATGCTCGGTATGGCCATTGCCGTGGTCTCAACGCTGTTTAAGCAAGAGATCTTGAGCTTCAACTTGATACTTATCGGTGTGGCCGTCGGTGCGGCGATAGGCGCCGTAGCGGCCAAGAAGGTCAAGATGTCCGCCGTGCCGGAGATGATAGCTATGTTCAACGGCTGCGGAGGCGGGGCCTCGGCCATGGTTGCCATCTCGGAGTATCACCGCCTGTCTCCGGACTTCAGAATCTTCCTGTTGGTTGCCCTGCTTCTCTCGGTCGTTGTTGGTATGGTAACCTTTGCCGGTTCTATCATTGCCTTCGGTAAGCTTCGTGGCATTATTAGCGGCCGGCCTGTCGTGTACGCCGGACAGCGCATAGGCAACGGGCTCCTGGGTGTGATTGTGATTAGCCTGGCTGTCGGTGTGTGCTTCCTCCCTGCCAACTTCAGCATCTTCTATGGCTTGGTTTCCCTTGCCCTGTTGCTGGGGGTGTTGCTGGTAATACCGATAGGTGGTGCCGACATGCCTGTGGTCATCTCCCTGTTGAACTCTCTATCTGGTGTGGCCGTTTCCATGACTGGTTTTGTGCTCGGCAATAACGCCCTGATTATAGTGGGCTCCCTGGTTGGTGCCGCCGGCCTTATCCTGACCAGGCTCATGTGCGAGGCCATGAACCGCTCATTGTCCAATGTCTTGTTCGGGGCCTTTGGCGCGGTGGAGAAAGCTGCCGCGGCCACAGGAACTGCCCCCGCGGGTGCAGTCAAGTCATACACCATAGAGGATGCTGTGACGATGCTGGAGAATGCCAGGGCCCTGATTATCGCACCGGGTTACGGCATGGCGATGGCCCAGGCACAGCATACCGTGCGGGAGCTGGCCGACCTGCTGGAAGAGAGGGGCGTCAGGGTTAGGTACGCCATACACCCCGTCGCTGGACGCATGCCGGGCCACATGAACGTACTGCTGGCAGAGGCAAACGTGCCCTATGACAGGCTGTTCGCCATGGAAGATATAAACGCCGACTTCCCACATACGGACGTGGCTCTGGTGGTGGGCGCCAACGATGTGGTAAACCCTGCGGCCAGGAATGTTCCCGATAGCCCCATCTACGGCATGCCGATTCTCAACGTGGACCAGGCCAAGACCGTGATAGTGTTAAAGCGCAGTATGCGCCCCGGCTTTGCCGGCATCGAGAATGAACTCTTTCTCAGGGATAACACTATGATGGTATTCGGGGATGCAAAGGAGACCCTGCAGAAGATCATCGCCTCTATCAAGGACTAGAAACGGCACAAGGTCACGCTTACGCACCGTCATGTGTAATCACATTGTGGCCCATTTTGGTGGGAAGAAGGATCTGCCAGTCGTGGATATGGAACATGGCAGAAATGTCTTTGCTGAGAGTAAATCAAGAAGAGAATCCGAGTTTACGCTCGTTCAACCCACGGTTATCGGTGCAGGTGTATGTAGAAAAACCTGGCACAAGAAATTAGTATTGTCTTTTCTTGAAGCCTCCCCCTCCCCTTCCGCCCCGGTCTCCTTCTTTCTTTGGCCTGGCCTCGTTTACAACGATGGCGCGGCCCTCGATGTCAAAACCGTTCAGCCCCTCGACGGCGGCGGCGGCATCCTCGTCACTTTCAATCTCGACAAACCCGAATCCCTTGGACCGCCCTGAATACTTGTCTGTAATCAGAGTGGTGCTGAGGACCGTCCACTTCTCAGAAAACATCTTTTCCAGATCAGCCTGAGTGACTGAATAAGGAAGGTTGCCTACATATAGCTTCTTCGGCATTCTCTGTTCTCACTTTCTCTCTTCAAGGTAACTGTTCACGCCGTGCCGGACCTTGGCCGACACGGTACCAAACTTCCCGCAACACTTACAGATTGACAGGCAGGGGCAGTAAAGCCGATAAAGATACGGCCTCTCACTACTGAACCGTCCCCTGGGGTTTCCGTTGACAGAGGATTCCCACATGGGTATTCTACCCAAAAACCTACCGTAAATGCACGAACTATATCCAAACATAAGGATAAAGCTGGACAATAGCATACCTTATGGAAGTAAAAAAGTCAACTGGGAGGAAAATGGGAGATGAATATGCCTAAAAAGACCCTTATGGCAGGGGATTTGTTGGTAGTTGTCTCTATTGTGCTGCTTGTCTGTGCGTTTCCGTGCAACTACGCTGCCGGCAAGGCACTGGCCTTCCAGGAGGAGATGGCCAGGCTGCTTGGACAGGGCCAGAGTGCAGGGCCGGATGACTCCGGGGACGTCTACCATCTGGGCGGGCTTGCGGGCTACTACACGGGCCCCGGGGAGCTTTTTCCCGGAAAGGGGAAATACGGGGAACTCTACGGCTTTCTCCCCCTTATCCGATGGTACGACCCCGACTACTACTATAATACCCAAGAGTTCCGACCTGAAAGCTCTCTTGATGGATGGTACAAAAACGATCAGTGCGTAATCTGTCACACGGTGGAGAACCCCGGTATAGTGGAACAGTGGAGGCGGAGTAAGCACGCCTCGCCGGCAGAGGGTAAGGAGGCGGTCGGATGTGACAGGTGTCACGGCAACAACCACGCAGAGCTGGTTATGCCCTCGTACAATAGCTGTGGCGAGTGTCACCAGGAGCAGCTCAGGGGCCACCGGGGTGGCGGGCAGGGCGGCCACGCACACGCCTACAGCATCGACCTGTGTGAGCAGGGAAGTCTGATAGGGAAACCAGCGGAGGAGGTTGCAGGCTGTCTTACCTGCCACGCCATTGCAGAAAACCGTTGCGACGGCTGCCACTCCAGACACCAGTTCTCTGTTACCGAGGCGCGCAAGACAGGCAGCTGCGCCGTCTGCCACTCGGGGCCTGAACAGTACGAGTACGAGATGTACATGCAGTCCTATCACGGGCAGATATACCAGAACGAGGCGTACGAATGGGACTGGACACAACCCCTGAACGCCAAGAATTATAAGGTACCCACCTGCGCATACTGCCACATGAATGGCGGTGAACACAACGTGCGAAAGACCTCTACCGTGTACACCTATATGGGCACCTCCCTGGTGGACAGGGGTGCGCCCAGGTATAAGGAGATACGGGAGGGATGGGTCGCACTCTGCAAGGGATGCCACTCCCAGCGATTTGCCCGCGACCAGCTGGAGGCCATGGATGAGGGGGTAAAGCTCAGCTTCACAAAATACAGGGAGGCTATGGCACTGGTGGTGGATCTATATAAGGAAAAAATGCTCGACCCTATGCCTGCGGATTTAGCCCCGGACTGGACAGGGGGCCATAATCTGAGTCTGCTGCCGGGAGGCGCAGCTCGCAAGTACAACATCTCTGAGATAGAGAGGCTGACCTATGAGCTCCTGGTGGACATGACAGACGCCATCTATAAGGCCAAGGCGCACGGCGCCGTCTACAGCCCCATCTACGGCTACTGGGAGTGGGCGCAGGACAGATGGCTCGTGCAGATAAAGAACGAGGCGAGCCGCCTCAGGCGCATTGCGGAGATAGAAAAACAGCTCGGTATAGAACATGTTGCCTATGACTTCTGGAAACACGGTGAGTACACCGATATGTATCTGGGCTGGAAAATGAAGTCCGGAAGATGAAGGGAGAGGCATTAGATGAAGAAACTCTTTGTGGCCGCTTGTTCGGTGGTTCCCGTGTGGGTAATGTTGCTGATGGTTTCGCCACTTCACGATGTGGCGGGGCATATGGTGACAAAAGAGAAGCTGGTCACCGTTGGTGAGGCGAGCGTAGAGAAGGTGAAGGATAATCGGTTCCGCATAACTGCAAGGGGGTTTGTAGGCTCACCCGGCTGGGTTGTCAACCTGCACCCGAAGATACATGACGAGCCGCCCAGGACCTGGGTGATCGACGCCGTAGGTATTCTACGTCCCGGTTTCTGGATACAGGTCGTAACCGAGTGGCAGTCCTCAGCCGAGCTGAACCTGCCGCCGGAGACGCGAGAGGTATCGGTTAGGGGACTGGGTGAAAATGGAGGCATCGAAACCATAACAATGTCAGTACCGTGGGGGGATTAAACGTTAACATGTTATGGCCAGCCGAGTATGCCCGCAATAATCACCTCCCTGAGCTCCTTCTTGCCCAGGTCATTGGTCTCGGCCCAGATGGCGTATAGGTGTACCGCCTCCCAGAACTTTTCCGGTTTCATCCGCTGGTAGAAACCATGCCCCAGCTTCAATACCCAAAGGTTACCGTGTCCAGCCCGTTTTATGGGAAATTATGTTTCCGTCCCTATCGGTTTTAATGACGGTCCGAGAACCATCTGGATTCCCCTGGGACTTCGTGGTAATGCCGGTTTCCGGGTCGTAAGAGCTTGCCGAGGGTGTGCCTTTGCCCCTTGGTGGTTGCGTTTTCTTGGAGATTACATTCCCGTCTTTATCGGTTTTAGTGACGGTGCGAGAACCATCTGGATTCCCCTGAGACTTCGTGGTAATGCGGCTTTCCCGGTCGTAGGAGCTTGCCGAGGATGTGCCTTTGCCCCTTGGTGGTTGCGTTTTCTTGGAGATTACATTCCCGTCTTTATCGGTTTTAGTGACGGTCCGAGAACCATCTGGATTCTCTTGGGACTTCGTGGTAATGCCGGTTTTCGGGTCGTAGGAGCTTACCGAGGATGCGTCTTTGCCCCTTGGTGGTTGTTTTTGTTTGGCCGGTGGTGCAGTTGGTTGTGCTTTAGTGGCTTTACCGGAATCGGCGGATTCGCCGCCGTCTATCTCTTTCGAAATTTTATCCATAGCACCCGTTAGCCCCCCAAACGCAGAACACTCACAGGGTCCCCAAGCCAGGAATGATACCACTAAAAATGCCATAAAGATGATTTTGTGTATGCTATCTTTCATGATGAACTCCTTTTGCCTACGAACGAGACATTCCGCAAAATTTCGTGCCATTAAAACAAGATTAGAAAATGTCTGATAGTACAAGGTTAAGTGTCTCAAAACATATTGATTGTTATTGACCCGCCCCCACTTTTAGTACCAGTGTTTAAGTTAGTGTCGTAATTCCTTCCTGTGACGTCCATGCATGGCCAGTTCGGTATCAAGTTGGAATCTAGGTATTGTTTTTTGATAGCAGGCCTGGCTCTCGGGTGGGCTCTGCCCCA
>JAUXLO010000172.1 GCA_030623665.1 Planctomycetota bacterium | reverse complement strand
CTTCTGGCATCCAATACCTGACCGAGAACTTACATTTATGTAAGCCCTTGACAGGCTTCATTTTCTTGATAAAATGGGAAGGCCCATAATGTACGCATGGGCAAAGTTATGCCATGGAGAAGTTCGAACAAGACCGTCTAGAGAAGCTGAAAAAGCTGAAAGAAAAGGGGATAGACCCTTACGGAAAGAGCTGCAACGGGCTTATAAGCCTCCGGTCTATTGTCGAGAGCTACAACGATAAGGGCGAGGGAGAAGACAGCGTCAGGGCCGCAGGCCGAATATCCAGCCTTAGGCCGCACGGCAAGGCCGCCTTTGCGGACATCAGGGACTGGACAGGAAAGATACAGCTATATATTAAACTCAACAGCGTAGGTGAAAACCGGTTTGAAATCTTCAAGTTGCTCGACCTTGGCGACATTATCAGTGTCGAAGGCAAAGTATTTAAGACTAAAACAGGTGAGGTTACCATCATGGTAGAGGACCTAACGGTACTCTCCAAGGCCTTGCTCCCTCCTCCGGAGAAGTGGCACGGGCTAAAGGACGTGGAACTCAGGTACAGGCAGCGCTACCTGGACCTCATAGCCAATGAACGGGCCATGAAGACCTCCCTGGACAGGATAAAGATAATCAAGGGGATAAGGGACTTCCTGGAATCAAGGGGTTATGTAGAGGTAGAAACGCCTATGATGCAGCCTATCCCCGGAGGGGCCGTGGCAAAGCCCTTCATAACACATCACAATACACTTGACATAGATCTATATCTGCGTATTGCACCGGAGCTTTATCTAAAAAGACTCCTGGTCGGAGGCATGGAGCGTGTATATGAGATAAACCGCAACTTCCGCAACGAGGGCATCTCCACGCGCCACAACCCGGAGTTCACTATGCTGGAGGCATACGAGGCATACGGCGACTACAACAGTATGATGCAGCTGACTGAAGAGCTGATAACCACTCTCCCCTCAGGGCTGCACGGTGGCCACAAGATTACGTTCGGGGATAAGACCATCAACATGACCCCCCCCTGGAGAAGGGCAAAATTCAGCGAATTGCTGAAAGAATACGCCGGTGTTGACTTTGACGACGAGGCCGCCCTGACACAAAAAGCCAAGAAACTTGGGCTTGAGACCGGGAACATGCCCCGAGATGTCGTCGCCAACGATATCTTCGAAGAGGAGGTCGCACCGAAACTTAACGACCCCATATTTGTTATAGACTACCCGGCCAGCCTGTGCCCACTGACAAAACTATGCGAAGAGGACAAGCGGTTTGCCCAGCGTTTTGAGCTCTACGTAGCCGCCATCGAAATCGCCAATTCCTATACAGAACTCAACGAGCCGTTGGAACAGGAAAAGAGGTTTATAGAACAAATCGGCGGGAAGTTGGACTGGGGGAAACTTGACGAGGACTTTATCCTGGCCCTTAAATACGGCATGCCCCCGGCGGGCGGACTCGGCATAGGTGTCGACAGGCTTGTAATGATACTGACGGGCAGTACCTCTATACGCGACGTGATACTCTTCCCTCTGCTTCGCCCAGCCTCAAGGACTCCGGCGGAGGAGAGCGAATCGTAGATGGAAGAACATAAAGACGTCCTCATCCAGGCACAGGACATAACCAAAGAATACAGAATAGGCAAAAACACTCTAAGGGTTCTTAACGGAGTCAACCTTGAGATAGACAGGGGAGAGGTACTTATAATACTGGGGCCGTCGGGAGCGGGTAAGAGCACGTTGCTGCACATCCTGGGGTTACTGGACACACCGACCTCCGGGCAGACGATTTACAGGGGAGAAAACCTTAACAAGCTAAGCTCCAAGCAGCAGGCAGAAAGACGGAACAAGCACTTCGGTTTCGTCTTTCAGTTCTATCACCTGCTGCCCGACTTTACGGCCCTTGAGAATGTAATGATGCCAGGACTGATCGGCCAAAGGACATCGTCACAGCCCCACAAGAAAACGTGCAGGGAAAAGGCGACGGAGATCCTAGACATAGTCGGCCTGAAGGAGAGAATACATCACCGACCGGACCAGCTCTCCGGGGGTGAGAGGCAGAGAGTAGCCTTCGCAAGGGCCCTGGTGAATGAGCCGGAGGTACTGTTCTGCGACGAACCCACGGGGAACCTGGACACAAAGAACTCAAAAGAGATTCAAGACCTGATGCTAAAACTGAACGCCTTAAATAACCAGACCTTTATCATAGTAACACACGATGAAAACTTCGCCAGATTGGGAAAAAGGCGAATAAAAATAGTAGACGGAAGGATAGTGGACTAATCGACAACAGTCCCTCAGAAAGGAGAGAGGGTAAAATGTCTCTTAAAATATTTATAAATGGTGAACTTCTACCGCTGGAGGAGGCAAAAATATCCGTCTTCGACCACGGTCTCCTCTACGGAGACGGTGTCTTTGAAGGGATACGAGCCTACAACGGAAGGGTGTTTAAGCTAACCGAACACCTTGAGAGGCTCTTTGAATCGGCAAGGGCCATATTCCTCGAAATCCCCATGACCATAGAAGAGCTTAAGCAGGCGATATTCTCCACCTTAAGGGCCAACAATATGAAAGATTCTTACATCAGGCTGGTCGTCACAAGGGGTGTGGGAAAATTGGGGCTGGAACCAGGAAAATGCACTAACCCACAAGTAATCATCATAACGGATACCATCCAACTCTACCCGCCAAAGCTCTATGAAAAGGGCATCGACATCCTTACCGTGGCCACCGTCCGTAACCACCCGGAGTCTCTCAACCCCAGGATAAAGTGCCTTAACTACATGAACAACATCCTGGCAAAGACAGAAGGCCTTAACGCCGGTGCAACGGAGGCCCTCATGCTGAATAAGGATGGATTCGTGGCGGAATGTACCGGCCAAAATATCTTCATGGTCAAGGGTGAAGAGCTTTATACACCACATTCCAATTCCGGAATCCTGAAAGGCATAACCAGGGACACGGTCATAGGGCTTGCGAAGGGTAAAGGTATAAAGGTAAGAGAAGATTTTCTCACCCGGTACGACCTCTATATAGCAGAGGAGTGTTTCCTCACCGGGACAGCCGCACAAATCGTACCGGTGGTCAAGATAGACGGTCGCATAGTAGGAGACGGAAAGGCGGGCCGACTTACACTGGAACTGCTGAAGGAATATAGGGGGCTTTTAATTAATCCAGAGGTGACCGAGGCCGCAGAGTCCTTGGAGCCAGGATATTCAAGACCATAATACCCACACCAAGACATATCAGCGCGTCAGCCAGATTAAACGTCGGCCAGTGTCTCGTACCAATATGAAGGTCTATAAAGTCCCTCACGTAGCTACAGGATATCCTGTCTATTAAATTACCCACTGCGCCTGCAAGTATGCCCCCCATGGCAATCGTAGTAAGAAGGTCAACAGCTTCCGACCTGACGTAGACCCAGAGGATTACAGACACAGCCAAGACGGATAGGACGATGAAAAAGATGCCACTTCCCTGAAGGAGCCCAAAGACACCACCCTCATTCCTGCTAAGGGCTAGATTGAGGAAAAAGGTAATTCTTACGACGTTCTCGGGGCCGTGGGAATCAGTGAGATATTTGAAGGCGGCCCATTTGGTCGCCTGGTCGAGGATAACCCCCAGAAGGAACACCAGGGAAAGGGTCCCATAAGGGCCTGGAAAAAATCTACTCGGCACCAGCCTCCAGCTCTTCCTTCCTCTGACATTCTAAACACAGGCTGGCATGAGGCAGTGCCGTAAGACGGGCCTTGGCAATCTTCTTCTCGCAG
>JAUXLO010000106.1 GCA_030623665.1 Planctomycetota bacterium | reverse complement strand
GTGTATCGCCTTGGCATCCGATCTGCCATGACAGATTATGGAAACACCTTCTATTCCAAGTAAGGGAACTCCTCCGTATTCAGAGTAATCCATCCTGTTCCGCATCCTCTTGAGGGCAGGCTTCAGGAGCTTCAGACCCACCTTTGTGCGGACTTCCTGCATCGCCTCGAACTTCAACACGTGCATAAGGGTCTCGGCAAGTCCTTCCGCAAACTTGATAAGCACGTTACCCACAAAACCGTCGCAGACCACTATGTCGAACTTGCCCTCCAGGATGTCGAGACCCTCTGAGTTGCCCACAAAATTCAGTTTCAAACGCGATAATATATTATAGGTCTCTTTCGCCAGTTCGTTCCCCTTACTGTGTTCGGAGCCAATATTCAGCAGGCCGACCCTTGGCTCCTTAACCCCAAGAACATATTTACTGAACACGGAGGCCATTACCGCATACTGAGCCAGGTGTATAGGCTTACACTTGAGGTTGGCTCCGATATCTGCTATCAGACAGCTGCCATAACGTGTCGGAACTGTGGCGGCCAGACAGGGCCTTCTTACCCCCTTAAGGGTTCTCAAGCGCATGCTGCTTGTGGCTACTGCAGCACCCGTGTTGCCGGCGCTGACTACCGCCTCGGCCTCCCCGTTTGCAACCAATTCTACGCATCTAGTGATGGAAGAGTCGCTCTTCTTTCTAAGGGCAGCGATTCCTGACTCTTCCATACCTATCACCTCAGATGCGTGCCTGATAGATATGTTGTCAAGTTTGGTTAAATACTGCGGAGGGTAAGTCTTGATAAGCTTCGCCAGTTTGGGCTCATTACCGACAAGTATTATTTCGTCCTTCTTGAACCTTCTCGCCGCCTGAATCGCCCCCCTGACTATTTCCTTGGGTGCCTTGTCGCCACCCATTGCGTCCACTGCTACGCGCATCTTATACCCTTTCTACGGCAACAACCTGCCTGCCGCCATAGTACCCACAGTTGTGGCATATCGCATGAGACGTTTTTATTTGCTTACACTGCGGACATATAAAGCGCTTCGACAGGCCACCTGACGCCCGTTGTATACTTTGCAGGCTCGGAATGTTTGGAGCACTTAGGCTATCGTGAGAACGCCTTTTGTTCCTTCTAGACCTTGACTGTCTTCTCTTCGGATGAGGCATAAATTCCCAGTGTTTGAATCAAAAAGCAAAGGGAAGCGGGAGATGAAAAGCACTTAGACCTTTGCATCTACGGTTATTCCCTTAACCCTCTTATTCTGGTGTCACGCTTATACTTACGAACGTACTCGGCAGGCCCTAAACTTGGTCGATTCTATTACCATCCGTAACCGTTGTCAAGCAAAATTATGTAAGCCTCTCTATTCTAACAGGATGAGCCCGAAGTATTTGACATACATACCTTTCTCCTCAAGGAAACGGACCTCAAGGCCGTTATTCCTTACCGTCTGGAAGACATCTATGCCACATGCCTCCATAGACGGCCTCGCCTGATAGGGCAGAAGGCACGGTTCGTCCTCGGGGCATTCAGGGCAAAGGGGACACGGGCCCGCACTCATGGCGAAGGCCTTGTGAAAGCCCACTATACTGGCCTCTAGCTCCAACTTGAGAAGCATTTCCTTAAATTGCTTCCCCGGCGGCTGGCCCTCTATCAGTGTCGCATGCCTGTAACAGCCAAGAATCTCCCTGGTCTCTTTGTAGCCGGGTGCAAATGGGGGGCAGGTCTTGGACTTATTGTAATGGGAACAGCCAAAGCGACACTTCATCTGTACCCACGGCTCTACCACTATGCTGGATACCGGTATTATCTTTGCCTCGGTGGCACCAAGGTGTACCGCTTCCTCACACACGCTGTTCATGTTGCGCTCTCGTACCTTCGTCTCCAACCGGATTATACCTCCCCCTCTTGAACGCAGAGTATGTATTGTCACAAGGAGTAAATCTTCCAACACTTAACAGCCACCAAACGTCGTGTCAATACAAAATTGGGTTTGACCCCCCGAGATGTGTGTGATAGTATTTTCCATAAGCCTTTTAACGATACGTTATTATAAGAAAGGGCCTGTTCATGGAATACACCTTGAGCCAGATTCACTCCATCACCGGCGGCACACTGGTGGGGGACGGTAACGTAACCATCACCGGCGCAGGGAGCCTGGAGGGGGCAGTACCCGGAGATATCAGCTTTGTTAAAGGAGAAGAACTTGTCAAAAAGGCCCTGAAGACGAGGGCTGCGGCCCTTGTCGCTCATAGAGAAATACCTGAAACGGGTAAGCCGCTCATAGTCGTTGATAACCCGTTCCTCGCCTTTATAAAGTTTCTACAGGTAATCGTAGAAAAAAATACCGCACAACCTAAGGGTATACACCCGCTTGCATCCGTCTCAAAAGGCTCATCGTTAGGTAAAGATACATCCATCGGCGCGTGCAGTATCATCGAGGAAGGCGCAGAGATTGGCAATAATGTAACCATACACCCTCTTGTATATATAGGACGGAACACAAGAATAGGCGATAACACGGTCATATACCCACAGGTTTCAGTTAGAGAATCGGTTACGATAGGTAAACATGTGGTAATACAATCGGGTACCGTCATAGGCGGTGACGGCTTCGGCTACCTGCGGGTGGAGGGCCGGCACGTGAAGATACCCCAGATTGGCACCGTCGAGATAGGTGATGACGTAGAGATAGGTTGTAACGTCACAATCGATCGTGCAACCATGGACAAGACGGTAATCAGCAGAGGCGTCAAGATAGACAACCACTCTCACGTCGCACACAACGTGATTATCGGTGAAGATTCCATGCTCATCGCTTATGCAAAGATTGCCGGCGGGGCGGTTGTCGGCAAGAATGTAATGCTTGCCGAGGACGTGGGCGTGACGGACCATGCCGTAATCGGCGACCACTCGGTGGTTGGAGGCGGCGCAAACGTCTATAAGAGCATCCCGCCCGGTTCCGTAGTATGGGGCTCTCCGGCCAAACCTATTATGGAAGAGAAGCGACTCCAGGCACTACTCAAAAAACTGCCGGAGATGAGAGACACGCTCAAAAAACTCTCCAAGAAATTTTCACAATAAAAAAGGGTGTTAAGGAATTTTTCATTCCCCAACACCCTCTACAATTTTTATGTCGTGGCCGGGCAACCTCGCCCCCGCAAGATTAAACCACACCGAAACCGGCGTCTATTTCTCTTTTCTCACCTCGAACTGCCCGTCAAGCTTTTTCATCTTTTCCACAATGCCGCCG
This sequence comes from Planctomycetota bacterium, assembly GCA_030623665.1. Classification (GTDB taxonomy): domain Bacteria; phylum Planctomycetota; class Brocadiia; order Brocadiales; family Bathyanammoxibiaceae; genus Bathyanammoxibius. Next base: position 3,189 of record JAUXLO010000106.1, on the reverse strand, counting down.
TATTCAAGGTCGTCGTAGGGCAGCATGGCGGGTCCAGAGAAGCCCTGACGCCTGATCTCCAGCGCCTTCTGCGAGATTTGCCCCCTCGACCAGTCCCAGAACGGGTGGTCAAAGGCGTCGGCCGGCTCGGTAAGCTTACCGTCGTGCACACAGAATGCGGCACAGGTAACTACCGCAGGCCCGTCAAAGAAGGAGATAGTGCAGTTCTGCTTACAGGGCATCATGGGGCCGTTGTGGCTTCCCCTCATTGTACCGGCCACGTAGTGGCCGATTGCGTACGGAGAGAGCAGCTCGCCGGTCGCCGGGAACTGAGACTGAGTACGCACCAGGTGCACGGGGTCGTCCTTGCCGGTGTACTTTCCTGCAATGTTTCTCAGCCTCGAGGTGCTTACTGACGCCGCCTGATCACCTGTCTTCCTCGACCAGATGGACTCAATAACAAACCTTGAGTTGTCCCTCAGCAGCGCGGCTATGTCGTAGTAATCCTCAGGCGTGTTCAGCACTATTATGCGGTCGCCCTCGGTGTAGTCCACGTCCATAATCACGAACTTGAACCCATCGGCCATCGACGGGCTCAGCATAAGCCCGGGGCAATACATAGGATCGGAAAAGCCAAGGAACAGGGGGAGGTTGTACGCTCCAGGCTCCGTCTTGTCTGCCGCAAAGAACAGGAAGGGTTCGTTCGGCCTCTCCTCAATCTCCATCTCTGCGACCGCAGGGCCCATACCCTTTACGTTCCCGGAGAAGGCGTCCTTAAGCAGGTCCTGACCGGCGCCGTATAGACCCTGCGCCTTCGCCACGTTGGTGCCGGCCACGAATGCGTCCCAGGCCATCTTGTGGATTTCTTCATTGCCAACCCCGCCGGTGTGGGTCATCAGGATGGCCACGTCATCACCCGTATGACTAATGAAAAGATCTATTATCCTTTTCTTGCCCTGGGACTCTACATGGTCCCTGACGGCTTTTATTACCTTGATACTAGGCGTTATATGACCGCCTATACTGCCGATATCGGCCTTGATTACGCTTAACGTGGTTTTCATAGTTCTTCTGCTCCTCCCCTCCCCTACTCTCTTCTAAGGAAGCCCCTCTAAAAAACTCTTTTCTTGCAACAGAGTTTGTTTAAATTGAAATTTCGATAACCTATCCCCTAATTATTCAACATTTTACTTTCTCGCCCGTTAAAATCAAATAATTTATTTCCTGAGCTAATTTTTATTGACTCTTGTGTCGCAAGACGTTAAGTTTAGCCAAGATGAGCAGGGCGCGGGCTGCGGACACCAACTGCATAAAATTTCTTGGTACGGTTGGGGCGCGTTTCGTAGTTACCTCCCCGTTAAGGGGCCACAGAAGGCGTGTGGTTATCTCTCGACGGCGTAAGGATGATAGTTAAGTAATCAAACCGAAGATGACCATACTGACCCGTTTCGGGACGAAGATGCTAAAGGCCCGGCCGCACGAGATTGCAATAAGGCTCTCCGATGAGCTCGAGGGTCTTGGCGGCAAAGATGATAGAACGACATGAGATTTGACCTGGCACGACTGGAAAACAACTAACAGCCTTTCCTATAGGCCCTGTTATGACTCTGATTCCATTACTAAAACTGAATCTTTATAAAACATTAATAATTGCCGCTACCGACGCTTCACCTGCCTCCGAGACCGGTATCTTGGACTGGCTACCTATCCCGGACAAACTCCCAAGCCCTGGCACCTTCTTCACAGGGGTACTCAGTAACCCACAGGTCTTGCTTGCAGTGGCCGCCATCGTAATAATCGGTGGTATCGTGGGCGCCCTTCTCGGTCGCGCCAGGGCCAAGCGCACCAGGCTTAAAAGAGACGTCCTGCACATGCCGGCAAACAAGTTGACTCCGGAAGACCTGGGTATCGAACAATACAAGGACCTTGAATACTACGTGTCGAGAGAGAGCGACGAATACCTTCGGAGTCTTATGGAAGGACCAAGACCCAAAGTACTTGTACTCGGCAAGACTGCGGCCGGCAAGACACGTACTATATATGAAGTGATTAAAGACATGCAGGGCTTTATAGTCATTTCCCCAAAACACCACACAATCAATTTGGCAAAACTGAAGACAATAAGCTCTCTGAGCAAGAAAAAGGTCGTTTTGTTTCTTGACGACCTGGACAAGTACGTCAAGAAGCTTGACATCGCCATGCTAATAAGCCAGCTGGAACAAAACGCCAGCGATTTAGTGGTGCTGGCGACCTGCCGAACCGGAGATGCGCTTGCCCTGGTGGAAGAAACCGAACCCTCCTTCCTGATGCAATTCGATAAACGGACACGCATCGAGCTTCGCGATCTGACACCTGAAGAGACAGAGTCTCTGGCCACGGGTTTGGATAGAGGCAAGGCGTCCATGCAACAGGACAGTACTCCGGGTTCTATCGCCCTGGACCTGCATGCCATGAAAGGCCGCTACAGAGACGCCGACAATGCACAAAAGGCGATCCTCCGGTTATTGAAGATACTGCGGTGTTGTTTCATATACGAATATAAGGAAAATACGCTCAAAAAGCTCTTCACCATGACTACTGAAGGCGGACCGGAAGACCGTGGCGATTGGAGCAAGGCCCTGATGGAGTTGCTTGAGTCCGCCTTTATCACCAGGAGGGAAAAACATCTGCACGTATACGATGCGTATCTGGATGATGACGTTATAGACGACTTCCGTCCGGGTGACGAGGATTATCAAATGGTCGAGTCATTGCTAATCGAAGAAAAGGACGCAGAGGGGCTTTTTAGCCTGGGCGTCTTCTATGGTACAAAGAACCGGGCGGACAAATCTATAGAAGCCCTCGAAAAGGCCATAGCGTTTGACCCCGATCACGTTAACGCCAGGCTTTGTCTGGGTACCGCATACGAGAAGAAAGATATGATGGAAGAGGCCGTCACGCAGTACGAAGAGGTGATAAAGATCAGCCCGGATAATCCCCAGCTACACTATAGACTGGGTCTCGCCTATTACCATCAAGACATGATCGAAGAGGCTCAGGAGGCCTTGAAAATGGCCCTGGGCATCAACCCCAACGATATAGAGGCCCACTATCTTCTAGGGCTTGTCCATGAGAAGAGGGAAGAGGTGGAAGACGCAATTATAGAATACAGAGAGGCCTTAAGGCTGGGTCCCGGCCACCTCAACGCCCACAGAAATCTCGCCTTTATAT
>JAUXLO010000112.1 GCA_030623665.1 Planctomycetota bacterium | reverse complement strand
CGGCAGGTCTTTGTGGTGTATCCGCTGGTGGAGGAGTCGGAGAAGCTCGACCTCAAGTCGGCTGTCGAGGGCACAGAGATATTCCGGCAGAATTTCCCGGAGTTTAAGGTCGGACTGCTCCACGGACGGATGCCACAGGACAAGAAAGATGACGTCATGAAGAAATTCAGGCAGAAGGATATCGACATACTGGTCTCTACCATAGTCATAGAGGTGGGGATAGATATACCCAACGCCACCGTCATAGCAATCGAGCATGCCGAGAGGTTCGGACTTGCCCAGCTCCACCAGCTTCGCGGACGTACCGGGCGCGGCAGTGACAGGTCGTACTGCCTCCTCTTCGCCGACCCCAAGACCGCTGATGCGCGCAGGAGACTCCAGACAATCGTCAACAGCAACGACGGCTTCAAGATCGCCGAAGAGGACCTGAGGCTGAGGGGACCGGGGGAGTTCTTCGGCACCCGGCAGCACGGTCTGCCGGATTATAAGATGGTAGACCTGACAAGCGACCTGGCGCTGCTCAAGACCGCCAGGGACGACGCCTTTAAGATGGTGGAGAAAGACGGTACACTCGGGAAACATCCCCTGTTAAAGAAGAACATGCAGGCAAGATACACCGGCAGGATGAGACTTGCAAGTGTCGTGTAGAACAGGTCTGATTATTATGGGAACACATATATCATGAACAAGGTGATGGTAATCGGCGGCTCAGATTCAGGCGGAGGGGCAGGAATCCAGGCCGATTTAAAGACTGTGACGGCGCTTGGGGCCTTTGGCACCACCGTTATAACTGCTATCACCGTCCAGAATACACTGGGCGTGCAGTCGGTCCACGCCGTACCTCCAGACGTCGTGGGAGACCAGTTAGATTCTATAATGAATGACATAGGCACGGACGCCGTCAAGACCGGCATGCTGCTGAACGAGGCGATAGTAGCCGTGGTCTCGGAAAAGATAAGAGAATATGGCATTGATAACGTCGTGGTGGATCCCGTCCTCCATGCAAAGGACGGGAGTGCGCTCCTTGAGGGTAATGCCGCAGTAAAAAAACTAATCTCAGAGCTATTACCTCTTGCATTGATAGTCACGCCAAACATACCGGAGGCCGAGATTCTTTGCGGCATCTCGATTAAGCAACCTGCCCACCTCGAAGAGGCGGCCAGGGTTATTCACGGGCTGGGTGCAAAAAACGTGCTTGTAAAAGGCGGTCACGCACCCGAAGACTGGCCCTCAAGTAAAAAAGGGGTAATAGAGGATTTGTTTTATGACGGCAAGGATTTTAGGCGGTTTGTCTCACCAAAGGTCGATACAGGTGATGCAGGCAGTGTCCACGGAAGCGGCTGCACACTGGCCTCTGCTATAGCAACAGGCCTGGCACTGGGGAAAAACATTGAAGAGGCCGCACTCTCTGCAAAGGAGTTCCTGAACGATGTCATAAGACGGTCTTTAAAGGTCGGCCGTGGCTACAACGTCCTCGACCCCTCCGGTTCCGTAGGAAAGCATGGCCGGGAACGAAAAAACCAGTCATAACAACCTCCCCTTCCTTTCTGGCCTTTCTGATGGCCGGCAGGCGTGTTTTCAACCGCCTTACTGGCATCGGTGGACATATGTATCCCCTGTTTTACCAGTTACTTGGAGTTAAAAACCCCCCTCGGACAGTGGCCTTATACAGTAGCCACAGACGGTTGAGGGCAGACGTGGGTAATAAAGTTGTATCTCCTTATATCACAATATATTGTGTCCAATCTTAGAAAAGGTACAAAATATTGTGTTTTTTGGCTTGACATTTCCATATACGGTATTATAATGCCCCCCATGTACTACAAGTAGTAGTACTTAGGGTGGCGAACTTCATAAACTATTAAATGCCTATCTTTAAGTGTCTAGGGCAATTTAATTACCCTCTGTTAAAGAAAGGAGGTAAAGCAAGGATATGACTCCGGTGGTACTTGAACGAGAACTGTGTGAAACCTCTGTGTTAGAGGAAAGGCTTCAGGCCTTTTGCGACGCTGTCGATACCCATGATTATCTGGAGATTGACGGTGATATTGAGGGAGATACGCTGGACTCCCATCAGATTAGTATATTGAACCATGAGAAGAAAGTAGCTTATGGTGTTTGCCTGGAGGCCATGCTGAAACAGGAGCTTGATGTCATAATAGAGGCCCTTGAAACGGGCGTAAGGAACAAGCTCTATGGCATTACCAGGATAGTAGGCTATTACAGTCGCACTTCCAACTGGAATAAGTCCAAGATTGGTGAGCTAAAGGACAGACACAGAGGCAACTACTCAGTAAGAGCTGTCGCGTAAGCTAACCATTTAACCAGTGAAAAAGGAGGTGTTACGAGAACCCCCCCCACGGGCGGGCGAGTTTATCTCGTTCGCCCGTTCTTTTTTGGATATTTTCCGGATCCGGTAGTAACGCCTCATTTGGCATCCAGGGCATCCAGGGCCTCGAAGGCCTTCAGAACCGCCTCTTTGGCGTCTCCGACTATGACGGGACCTGGACGGTCGAGCTTTCTGCTATCGAGGTCAAGCCCCCAGGTACCTATCCCAATCACAGGTTTGTACTGCATCAGGCCGTAAGCTAACTCGGAAAGTGTACCCAGCTTCCCCCCCACGGCTATCATTGCGTCACCGGAGTAAGCAACAAGGACATTTCTTGCGTAACCTATACCGGTAACAATGGGTATATCGATGTAAGGGTTCATCTGATCAGTGTCTTCCCCGGGCAGTATGCCAACCGTAAGCCCACCTGCCTCCTTCGCCCCTTTTGCCGCAGCCTCCATAACCCCGCCGAGACCACCGCATATCAATACTGCACCCCGTCTGGCTACCTCACGTCCAACGTCCTCGGCCGTCCTAAACTCCTCCTCCGTAGCTGTACTGGCACCTATCACGGATATGCATCTCATCTTGGCCATCAGATACCTTCCTCTCGGTGAAATTGAGATTATTGCCCGGCCGACGAGGGCTGTCAAGGTAAATTGCACTTGCAATGGAAGTATTGACTTACTATAAGGATAGGGGGAAGTAGCCGTCTTATTTGCCCGCCTGTCCCATACGCAGGCGAGCAGACTATATCATGGCCATGCCCCATAAAGAGAGCAACTCAAAAGCTACGCAATCCAGGGGGTAAATAAACCGTGGAATATCCCAAGTTACGCCCCATAGAGGTCTCTCACGATGCACCGGGAAAGAAGGGCTTCATCCTGAGAGACCCTTCTAACCTCACTGACATGATACTTACCGTACCTTACAATGTATTTGAGATAATGGGCCTGTTTGACGGGAAACATTCCATCCTCGACATACAGACGGCGTACGCCAGACGCTACGGTACGATACTGTCCAGGGAACAGATTGAAGGGCTCATAAGCAAGCTTGACGAGGGTATGCTGCTGGAGAGCGAGAGGTTTCAACAGTTTCTAAATGGTCTAAAGGATGAGTTCGGCCGTTCAGATCTGAGAAAGGCCGCCTTTGCTGGGAAGGGGTATGAGGGCGACCCTGTGAAGCTGGGCCAGCAACTCGACTCATTCTTTACCTCTGACGGCGGTCCCGGCAGACCTCCGGGCGGGGCAAGGCCTGCGGAAAGACCTAAAGACCGTGTAAAGGGTGCGGTGTTACCACACATAGACTTTGTCAGAGGGGGACCCTGCTTCGCCTGGGGCTACCAAGAAATAGAGGAGTCTTCCGATGCAAGATGTTTTATCGTGTTAGGCACCTCCCACGGAGAGATGGAAGGGCTTTTTACACTTACAAAAAAGGACTTTGAGACACCATTTGGCGTTCTCCGTACGAATAGAGAAATAGTTGCAGCCATTGAGAAAGACGGTGGAGAGAAACTCTTTCAGGGTGAGTTCGCCCACAAGGCTGAACACTCCATTGAGTTTCAGGCCGTATTCCTTAACTACCTGTATGACGGCAGGAAGGATATCAGCATAGTGCCTGTTCTTTGTTCATCATTCCACAAAATGATAAATGATGGCACCAGCCCCTCTTCAGTACAAGAGGTGGGTGATTTCATAGAAACACTCCAGAGTGCTATTAAGGAGAGTGGACGGGAGGTCTTCTTATTGGCAAGCGCCGACCTAAGCCACGTGGGACCACGATTTGGCGACCCTTTACCTCTAACCAAACACAACCTCCAGGAAATTGCCCAGGAAGACCTCGATATGATAAGACTTATAGAGGACATGGACGCAGAGGGGTTCTTCCTTAGCATACAGAAGGATGGCGATAGGAGGAAGATATGCGGCCTCGCACCGATATACCTGCTCCTGAAGTTAATAGATACCTCCAGAGGAAAATTGCTTAAATATGATCAGTGGCCGGATCCGATGGGTATGGTCAGCTTCGCCAGCATCTGCTTCTACTAGACCCGCGCAGAATTCCGCCCAAATCCCTACGATTGTGGTATACTTGTTTTAGAGAGAGGATCGAAGCGAATAAGACCTCTCAGACAACCGGCAGCCACGGTAAAAGGCAACGTGCGCGTGCAAGCTAAGAAATTCCATAAGAATTTCATTCCCTGAAAGAGCTCTAGGGGGAAACTTATAAAGGGCAACGACCTTTTATCGGCTGCCGAGGGTGTATACACGGGGCACGGAGCTAAAAAGCAGTCTTCATTGAAGGATGAGCCTCCGCCTATCCCCTCAAGAAGAAGCCCAAAATAAGCTCAAACACGGAGGCCATAAGCGTCCAGACAATGCAGATGACCGCCACCCCCAGGTTCTCCCTGGGCCGTTCGTGCCTGGCCTTGCCTGAATAGAAAATGGCAGTACCTGTCAACGCCAGGGTCAAAATCTCCAGGGTTATAGTGTCTGGATGACGCCTAAAACCAAAATATATCCCCAGGCCGTTCTCCACTATTATCAAAGCGAGAAGAAGTAAGAGGAAAAAACGCGCACGGCCAACTGCCTTTAGCGTTAAGGTCTTCCTCGAACGGCCTAGAAAGACCAGGGCCAAAATAGACACGCCCAGTAAAATCCCTTCTACCGAAAGGTCCAAAGCAAGCAACGTTCACTCCCCCTGTTTTTCTAAATGTACAGCCACCGCAGGCCAGCAGGAACACAACATTAAAACCGCATTTTTACTACTTCCACACCCTTATTTAAAGGAAAAAATACGGCCTTGATTAGAGTTTTCCAGTCTCTATGGACTCCTGACACAGACGCGGCAAAAAAAGGCCGCAGAAGGCGGCGCCGGCCAAAGGATTTCTGCCGCGTGGTCTGACGTTGCAACCGCCCATTCTCCTTCCTTTTAGTGCTAAATGTTTGCCCCCATTTATTTAAGGTGTGTAACGATTGGTCTAGGGTTTTGCATCTACTTCCGGCAGTCTGCGCATAAACCGTGGATCTGCATGCGATGGGACTCCGACTCAAACTTATATCTCAGGCATACCTTATCCTGCAAGCGCTCGATTGCCTCATCGGTGAACTCGATAATCTTGCCACAGCCAGAGCATATCAGGTGGTCATGGTGTTCGTTAGCGTGGACGTGTTCGTAATGGGAGTGTTTCTCTCCAAAGATTACCTCTCGCAGGTGTCCGCTCTTTACAAGCAGTGTGAGTGTGCGGTAGATGGTGGCCTTGGATACGCGCTGGTGGTTCTGTCTAAGACCCAGTAGCAGGTCCTCAGCCTCAAAATGTTTGTGGGTTGCGAACACCCTCCAGAAGATGGTACGTCGTTCGGGGGTGTACTTCAGGCCCCTGGAGGCAAGATAGTCCTTAAATCTCTGTTCTTCTACTTGTATCTTTTTATCTGACACCGCAGTTCTTCAGTAGCTAATAAAAAACCCGTCCACTAAAACGGACGGGTTTTTTATAAACAAATCCGGCAGTGACCTACTCTCCCAGCCGTTCGCTAGTACCATCGGCGCAAGGGGCTTAACTACCGTGTTCGGAATGGGAACGGGTGTTTCACTCTTGCTATGGCCACCGGAAAAAAGCATATAGACAACGGAATAAAGGAAAAGGTGCACATCACAAGCCAAAAAAGAGCAGCTAAGCCCCTCGACAGATTAGTACCAGTTAGCTAAGTACATTACTGCACTTACACACCTGGCCTATCGACCTCGTAGTCTACAAGGTGTCTTTCTCCCTCAAGGGGATGCGATACCTAATCTTGGAGGGGGCTTCACGCTTAGATGCTTTCAGCGTT
>JAUXLO010000184.1 GCA_030623665.1 Planctomycetota bacterium | reverse complement strand
GGCCGCGGATAGACGCCAGTGGGTTTCGTATCTCGTGCGCGATGCCTGCGGCCATCGTACCAAGCCCTGCCATCTGATCTGCCTGTCTTATCCAATCCCGTATATGCTCCACCTCGGAGGGGTCCTGGAAGGTGATGATAAGCCCTTCGGGTCTGCCGGCTCCGTCAGTTTTTGGGGTTATCCTGCCCTTCAGCCTTACGGAACCGTCTCTTTTGGAGACCTCTAGGTCTTCAAAGATTTGGGTGTCGTTTTCTTTGATGGCGTTATCTATAAGGTTCAGGAATATCGTGTTTTCAGCCGTTTCACGAAATACGGCATTATAGTGTGTGCCCTCGGCCTGTTCAGAATTTATACCCAGCACCCTTTCGGCAATCTTGTTTATGTGTGTGATGGTCCCGTCTCTGTCGAGTGTTACTGCTCCTTCGGGGAGCATCTCCATCAGTTTGCCTTCTTTCATGTAGTGGTCCAGGGAGGAGAACAACTCTTCCATGGTCTTGCTTAAGAGCGAGATCTCGTCAGGGGCCTTAAATATTTTGCCCGGTGCAAGCTCTTCCGCCCTCTTACTCAGCTTCCTTAAGGGTTTGGTTATGGAGCGGGCTATCATTGCGCCTGAAAATGCCGCAAGGCCGGCGAAGAAGAATATCCCTGCCAGTATCCACAGCGTCCCGACGCTCTCACCGAAGACGGGGTTTCTGGGCGGGAGAAAGAAATACTTGCTGAAACTGAGGGCGAAATAGCCCGATGCGATGGTAAAGAGCGCAAAGACCGACGGGATTATCCACATGAGCCTGAACCTTACCGTTTTTGGGGTCTTTTGCCTTGGAGGGCGAGCTTTTTGACGGGAAGCCTTCTTTTTCACAACCTTATTTTCTCCCAACCCTTACGAAGAGAGAGGGTGCGGATTTGCCCAGCTATTATTACCCTTACCCGTGACTAAGTCAAGATGCAAATTGGTCTTGACTGCCGGGCTGTCAAATGGATGTTCTGGCATGAGGGCCACAGATATACGTTGTAAAGGAGTGTATTAGGGTACTCCAACCGCTGACACCGACATTTGTTCAGGAGGAGGGGAAGGCATGTCTGTTATCTATATCTAGTGTACAGTGTGGGCCCCTGCCCGTTCAGGACCCCGCGGTGAAACGGCTTGTAATAGTTTGCACATAGGGATATAATCTTTCCACTGTAAGGTCGTTGTATAGTTGGCACTTGGGTCTTGCCTTATAAGCGGTCTTTATCGAATTTTCTGCGGATATTAAGGTCGAGCCGCAGGCTAGAAAAAGAAAAGATAATTTGAGAGGAGGGCAAGGATAGATGGACAATAAAAAGGTCATTGAGGTATTGAATAAGGCCCTAACAGAAGAGCTAACGGCCCTCGTTCAGTATATGCAGCACCATTACCTGTATAAGGGCTCTAACGCCGAGAGTGTCAAGGTACTCCTCAAGAAGCTTAGCTTCACCGAGATGGACCACGCATATAAGCTGGGTGATAGGATAGCCGCCCTGGGCGGGATGCCGACCACCAGGCCCAACCCGCCCGAGGTGCCGAAAAAGGGCGTGGATATGATAAAGGTAAACCTGAAGGCCGAACAGGATGCCGTCGTGAGCTACCGGGAATGGATAAAGATAGTCGATGCTGAAGGCGACCCCACCAGCCGGAACATACTGGAAGGTTTTTTGGCCGACGAGGAGGAGCACGTCGCCGAGTTAGCGGCGCTTCTGGGGGATTAGACAACTCCTGAGTCTGACGAATAGGTTATGTCCTGTTATTTTAGACATATGCCAGACATCCTGAAAGATGCGGGCATAGGGGTAACGCCGGAGAACAAGAGGGAAGTAGACCGCCTTATACACGCCCTGGTCGGGGTTGATTATAAGAACTGCTCCGGTGCCTGGAAGGCGGTTAAGGGGAGTAGGGCCGATAAGGCGCTGCGGGAGGCCCTTGTGAAGGAGTTAAAAAAGGGGTTTTCAAGAAAGTAACCGTATCGGCAAAAAAGGACTTGGTCCGAAGAGAGGGTCCTTGTGAAGCCCACCAAAGAGGTCTTAGATATAATAGAACTGGCCATCCTCCAAGAGATAAAGGCCCGGGACTTCTACAGTTCTGTCGCATCACAAATGCCCGATAAGGGCGTCACCCTGAAGCTCGGCATCATGGCCGATACCGAAGAGGAGCATCGGAAGATACTGACCGACTGGTACCGCCGCCTGGTGGGACATGAGCCGGACATATCAGAATCCAAAAAGAAGCACGTAAGGAGGATGGTGCGGACTCCTCCCAAGGACACCACCCTTCAGGACGTTTTAAAGATCATATACGAGGCCGAGGAAAGGGCCTACCGGTTCTACAAAGAGGCGGGAGAAAAGACCACCGACCCCGAGTCCAAGAACGTCTTTGAGAAGCTGGCCAAGATGGAGAAGAGCCACGAGGATTTTTTCCGCGGCGAATACGAGACGCTGGCAGAAGATACCTCCATAAGGTTCGGGGACGAGGAGATCCCTTGGATGATTGAGGCCATGGAGTGATTTGAGTCCGGTGAAAGGCGGCAAGGGGAGCCTGAAGGAGTATAAAAAACGGCGAGATTTCTCGAAGTCACCGGAACTCGAAGGGAAGCCAAAAAGCACCGGCAAAAAGAGATTTGTGGTACACGAACACCACGCAACACGGCTGCACTGGGACCTGAGGCTTGAGATAGGTGGAGTCCTCAGGAGCTGGGCAGTACCCAAGGGCCCGCCCGAAGAGCCGGGCGTCAAGCGCCTGGCAGTCCAGACAGAAGACCATCCCGTAGACTACATAGATTTTGAGGGTGTCATCCCCGAAGGCAACTACGGGGCCGGCACGGTGGAGATATGGGATGCGGGCAGTATGGAGCTTGTTGAGGAAAAGAAGGATAAGGAGTTAAAGTTTACGCTCGGAGGCAAAAAGCTTAGCGGGATATATTATCTGTTAAAGATCAAAGGCGGCAAGATTCCCGGCGAAAAGAACTGGCTGTTCTTTAAGGCAAAGGGGTAGGGTGGGGAGTTAATAATTCTCCGGCTTTTTCTCCAGACGCTTGAGCACGTTTGGCTCAAGCTGTATCTTTATGTATTCCCGCAGGTCAATCCCGTGCATCCAGACCCTTCCCAGGCGGCTCATTATGGCCAGATAAAATAATTGCAGGGGGTCCTCCGCTTCCGTATCTACGTATGCCCGGTTTGTGTCCTCCAGCACCATGAACTGCATCTTGCCGCCCATCTCCACCTCCCTGAAATTGAATATAACGCCCTTTCTGAGTATGAAGATGCTGTCAATCTGGTGCTGTGGCAGTACATTCCGGCTATGATTGATCTCCATCAGCTGCTCGGTCAGTTCTTTTAGGGTGTG
>JAUXLO010000051.1 GCA_030623665.1 Planctomycetota bacterium | reverse complement strand
CGAGGCGTTGGCCGTCAAGATAGGGAGAGAGACAATTACCGGGCTTACGTCAATGCATCTTGGGAAAGCCCTGAAATTCCTCCAGGGCCTATCTTTCACTGGAGAAAAGGAGCTGATTGCCAGGGAGATACTGAAAGAGGTCATCGGTCGGCTACAGTTCATGATAGACCTTGGTCTGGGATACCTGACCTTAGACCGCACCAGCACCACCCTCTCGGGTGGAGAGGCCCAGCGGCTGAGACTTGCCTCCCAGGTTGGTTCGGGACTCGTAGGGGTGTGCTACGTGCTGGATGAGCCCACCATTGGCCTTCATGCAAGGGACGGCGGGAGGCTTATCAAAACACTTAAATCACTGCGGGACATGGGAAATACGGTAATTGTGGTGGAGCATGACGAGGAAACGATAAGAAATGCAGATGACATAATAGACCTGGGGCCAGGTGCAGGGGATAGTGGGGGAGAGATAGTATCACACGGAACGCTGACGAACGTCTTGGAGCGGAACGGCTCCATTACGGCAAGCTATCTCAGACACGAACAAAAGATAAGTCTCCCCCCCAGGCGCAGGGAGGCAGACCCAAAGAATGTTATCGCAGTAAAAGGTGCCGGGGAAAACAACCTGAAGTCAATAGACGTAGAGTTTCCCTTGGGAGTCTTTTGTTGCGTTACCGGGGTATCCGGGTCAGGTAAGAGCACGCTTGTCGATCAGATACTGCACAGGGCGCTCAGCAGGGCGATCTACAGGAGCAACCTTAAGCCCGGCGTCCACGACCGCATCATTGGAATCGAAAAGATAGATAAGGTAATCGAGATAGATCAGTCACCCATCGGCCGCACGCCACGCTCAAACCCCGCTACCTACACCAAGGTCTTTAGCCATATAAGACAGCTCTTTGCACAGACGAAGGAGGCGAAACTGAGGGGCTATGGTCCCGGCCGTTTTAGTTTCAACGTCAAGGGCGGCAGGTGCCAGGGCTGTCAAGGACAAGGTACAAGGAAGATGGAGATGCACTTCCTGCCGGATACCTACGTTGCATGCGACCAATGCAATGGAAAGAGGTATAATAAAGAGACGCTTGACATAATCTATAAGGATAAGACCATCGCCGACGTACTGGCCACGACGGTACACGAGGCCCACGAGTTCTTCAGAAATATCCCGAATATAGAGCGCATCCTCAGGACACTGAGGGATGTAGGTATGGGGTACATGACCCTGGGTCAGCCTTCCAATACACTCTCAGGAGGAGAGGCCCAGAGGGCAAAGCTGTCTACCGAACTGGCCAAATATCCCACGGGAAGGACCTTCTACATACTTGACGAGCCCACCGTAGGCCTCCACTTCGCCGACATAGAGAATCTGCTGAAGATACTAAACCGTCTGGCCGACATGGGCAATACCGTGGTGGTCATCGAACACCACCTGGACGTGATAAAACAGGCCGACTATGTCATAGACCTCGGTCCGGAGGGTGGAGACGCCGGCGGTGAGCTGGTAGCTACTGGAACACCCGAGCAGGTGGCAAAAAATAGGAGGTCGCACACCGGCCGCGCCCTGAAAAAATACCTTGCGTAGAGATGTGGGCCATCCCTCACCAAACACCCTTATTGATGATGTAGGACCGGGGCTCTGTCCCCGGTCAAACCAGAAAAAATTAAACGTGGGTGACAGAGCACCCATGCTATATTATTTTATGGTTATATTTCTTTTAGAGCCTCTTGACACTTCATCAATTATTATTCAGGATGGACGACTACAGTTACTTGTCAAAAGGAGATTAAGATGGACTTCGACCTGAGCCAGGGCCTGCGGGCCGTCTCGATGCAGATTATGGAAGGTTGCAGGCAGATATACTCGCATCTTGACTACAGGGCAGCCAAGGGGGAGCTCAGCGAGTATATAACAAAAGAATTCCTCAGAAAATACGTGCCGGACACATATGGCATAGACAGGGGCTTTATAATAACGTCTGACGGACACACAAGTTACGAACAGGACATCATTATCTACGACAAGACGAAAACCCCCCTGTTATTACAACATGGAAACTCCCAGGTTCTGCCGGTTGAAGGTGTATACGTTACCACCGAGGTACACTCTACACTGACGTTTGAGGACCTGGAGAGGAGTATCGAAGACATCGAGAAGACAAAAAAATTGAGAAAGGCCGCTTATCTGAAACCCCCGACACCGGTCTACAGGATACGGGAGTTCAGGGAGTTGAAAGACTATTTTAACGTCGTATCCTGCGTCATCGTTTACGACTCTCCTCACAACCTTAAAGAATTGACCGAGAAGTTGATGGAACTCAACCACAACCGAAACGTATTACCGCAACACCAGATAGACAGCATCTTCATCCTCAAAAAGGGGGTTATACTTAATTACAGGGAGGTGGAGCTTGGCGGGAAGATGCAATTTATGGTCCTGGAGGACACGCGTCGGGCCTATGTTGATACGGAAGATGCCCTGCAATTGTTCTACCTGTCCATAATGAGTCGTTTAGGCCGGGTCTGGATGCATGGGATTGATCTGCGGAAGTATATTAATATACAGCTTGAACCCAACGTGGTGAAGTATCTGGAGAAAAAGCCGGAGGATTATTAACTTCCCACCCTACCCCTTTGCCTTGAAGAGCAGCCAGTTCTTGTCGCCGGGTATCTTACCGCTGCTGAGCTTTAACAGATAGTAGGTGCCATTGAGCCTCTTGCCGTCGAGGGTGAATTTCAATTCTTTCGCCTCCTTTTCCTCCAAGAGTTCCAGACCACCCGTGTCCCATATCTCCACAGTGCCCGCGCCATAGTTCCCCTCCGGGATTACGCCCTCAAAGTCTATGTAATCTACGGGATGGTCTTCTGTCTGGACGGCCAGGCGCTTGACGCCTGGGCTTTCAGGCGGGCCCTTGGGGACTGCCCAGCTCCTGAGGACTCCCCCTATCTCCAGTCTCAGGTCCCAGTGCCGCCGCCTTGCGTGATGTTCGTGTATAACAAATCTCTTCTTACCGGCGTTTACAGGCCTTCCCTTAGGTTCTGGCGTCTGGGAAAAATCTCGCCGTTTTCTATACCCCTTTAAGGTCCCTTTACTGCCCTTCACCGGACCGAAATCACTCCATTGCCTCTATCATCCAGGGGATTTCCTCGTCACCGAACCTTATAGAGGCATCCTCCACGAGCGTCTGGTACTCGCCGCGGAAGAAATCCTCATGGCTCTTTTCCATCTTGGCCAGCTTTTCAAAAACCTTCTTAGAATCGGTGCCCTCGGCCTTCTCCGCAGCTTCCTTGTAGAACCGGTAGGCCTTTTCCTCTGCCTCGTAGATAAGTTTCACCACGTCCTTAAGCGTCGCATCCCTGGGAGGCGTCGCCACCATCCTCTTTGCTTCCTTCTTTCTAGACTCCGGTATAACAGGGTCACGTCCAACCAGACCCTTGTACCAGTTAGCCAAGATCTTTCGATGCTCCTCCTCGGTATCGGCCATGATGCTCAGCTTTAGGCTGGCGCCTTTATCAGGCAGTTGCGTCGCAATGGAACGATAGAAATCCCTGGCCTTTATCTCCTGAAGGATGCCTAATTCTATTATGCTTAACACCTCTTCGCTGGCCTTCATAAAAGACCTCTCTTCAGACTAACTCTTTTCCTTCGGCCGGGGGCCGCACTAATCGCTCAAAATTGCCTCCAGCTCGGCAACGTGTTCCTCTTCGTCGGCCAGAAAACCTTCCAGGATGTTCCGGCTGGTGGGGTCCCCTTCCGCATCAACCACCTTAATCCACCCCCTGTAACTCACGACGGCGTCCTGCTCGGCCTTAAGGTTCACCTTCAACATATCTACGCCCTTCTTCGGTACCTCGGGGGGGTTGGGTTTCGTGGTGGGCATACCGCCTAATGTAGCTATCCTCTCGCCCAGCTTGTAGGCATGGTCCATCTCCGTAAAGCTTAACTTCTTGAGGAGCTCTTTAACGCACTGGGCGTTGGAGCCTTTATACAGGTAATGATGCTGCATATACTGCATGAGGGCGGTTAACTCCTCGGTAAGGGCCTTATTCAGTATCTCCACAACCTTATTCTTGTCCATCTCTCTCGCTCCCCTCTTGAATGGTATTTTCACTTTATTACCCCTAAGACGACCTTACATCCTCAGAGGATGCCACAAAGGCCGCTCAGAAGCCGAAGACCTGGGTATCGACAAGACAACGACCTTAATTTAAGCAACTAGAGGGATTATATCCCTGTGTGCAAAATATTACAAGCCGTTTCATCTAAGGGGGTTTTAACAGACTAGACCCCAAAATACCCCCTCGGCACCTAAGAGGTCAAGGCCAATTTGCAACTTGACTTAGCAATAACTAAGGGTAATAATGCTTATGATGACCCCAGCCCTTCTTATCCATAAGGGTCGGGAGGGAAAAAAGTTGTGAAGAAGAAGAGTCCCCGTCAAAAACCTCGCTCTCCGAAGCGAAAGACCCCGACAGCGGTAAGGTTCAAGCTGATGCTGGTAATTCCGTCAGTATTTGCACTCCTTACCATTGCGTCCGGCTATTTTGCCCTGAGTTTCAGCAAGTACTTCTTTCTCCCGCCCGGAAACCCCGTCTATGGTGAGAGTGTAGGCACACTATGGATACTATTAGGAATATTTCTCTTGGCGGCCGTCGCCGCTTTGTCGGGAGCAATGATAGCTCACGCCATAACCAAACCTCTAAAGAAGCTGAGTGAAAGGGCCGAAATGCTCGCCCCGGGCAAGACAATTAAGGCCCCGGATGAGTTGTCACTCTTAAGCAAAACCCTCGAAGAGTTGTTCTCCTCCCTGGACAATTATATGAAGGAAGGTAAACTACTGGAGGTACTCCCGGAGGGAGCAATAACTCTCGACAAAGATGGGACCATCACACACTTAAACAAAACGGCAGAAACGGTGCTGGACATAAAATCTGAGCAGGCCGAGGGCAAACACTTCCGCACCGCATTCTTTGAATCATCCAGAAACAATATCTTCCTAAACCTTATAGATAACGCCCTAAAGGAGAGCAGCCCCCAGGTCTTCGAAGACATCGAGTTCCCTAAAAAAGAGGGGTCTATAGGACTAAAGGGCCGGATCACCCCAAGGGCAGACGATTCCGGCAGACCCATGGGGCTTATCATAACCTTCCAGAACCCGTCTGAAGTAGAACACATTCGGAACTGGATAAAACAGGCAGACCAGATGGCAGGACTTGGCACAATGGCCGCAGGCATCGCCCATGAGATAAGAAACCCACTGACGTCTATCCGCGGACTGATGGAACTCATCAGAGAAGACATGGCAGAGACAGACCGCAAGAGGAAATATGCCGATACTATTATCAAGGAAGTAGACCACGTGAACAGGATTGTAGAAGAGGTGCTGGACTTTGCCCAAACAGAGCCTACTGCGCCCGAACCAATGGACGTAAACAGCCCCCTCAAACAGGCCATAGATATGAGCAAATACCATATGCCGGAGAAAAAGGTCGCCGTGCTGGAAGACCTGGGCAAAGACCTGCCGCTCATTCTTGCCAGACCGGAAAAGCTGGCCCAGGCCTTTGGAAATCTCCTTGTCAACGCAATTGAAGCCACACCGGAGGGTGGAAGTATCCGTGTAACCACTGCCCTTGAGAATGGGACCCAACGTTCCACCCGAGAGGCAACGCAGTCAAAAAGGCTTATAGTCCGTTTCTCCAATACCGGTTCTTTCATACCGCCAGAGGATATAGAAAGGGTATTCCTGCCATTCTTCACCACCAAGTCTAATGGAACCGGACTTGGCCTGCCTATAACCCACCGCATCATATCCTCCCACGGCGGGAAGATAAAGATAGAGAGTCACAAAGACACAGGCACAACCTTTGAAATAGAATTACCTACTTTCACATAGGCTTTATGAGGATATGACAGACAAGATACTTGTAATTGATGATGACCAGGGGATACAGTTCTTCCTGGGAGAAGCTTTGACCAAGAAGGGCTATCAGGTTGACTCTGCCACCAGCGCAGAGACTGCCATCTCAAAGGTAAAACAAGGCACATTCAGCCTCATTTTACTCGACGTAAGGCTGCCGGAAATGAGCGGCATAGACGCCATAAAGAAACTCCACGAGCAGGCCCCTCGCGCCCCCATAATCATTATGACCGCCTATGGAAGTAAAGACTTAGCCTTAAAAGCAATTAAGGAAGGTGCTTACGATTTCTTCACAAAGCCAATTAAACTGGATGAATTCCTCATAATCATCAAAAGGGCCTTGGAAAAGAGACGGCTCCAAATAGAAATCTCCCGCCTGGAAGATGAGATAAAGAAGAACTACAAATTTGAAAATATCATCGGCTCTAGCGGTCCCATGCAAGAGGTCTTTGCCATGGTGCGCAAGGTTGCCGAAACCGACTCATCGGTCATCATATACGGGGAGAGTGGTACTGGGAAGGAGCTTATTGCCCAGGCCATCCACGCCCACAGCGGAAGGCATGAAAAGTCGTTTGTAAAACTTAACTGCGTGGCCATACCCGAGGGCCTCCTGGAAAGTGAACTCTTTGGGCATGAAAAGGGGTCCTTCACCGGTGCGGTAGCTCAAAAAATGGGAAAGTTTGAGCTGGCCAACGACGGTACCATATTCCTGGATGAAATTGGCGACATGACCATTGCCACCCAGGCAAAGATACTGCGGGTACTCCAGGAGAGGGAGTTTGAGAGGGTTGGAGGCACAAAGACCGTTCGGGTTGACGTAAGGATTATCGCCGCCACAAACAAGGACCTGCAAAAGGCCGTGGAGAAGAAGGAATTTCGAGAGGACCTGTACTTTAGACTAAACGTAGTGCCCATCTATCTCCCGCCACTAAGGGAAAGAAAAGAGGACATACCCCCTCTGGTGGAACATTTCTTCAAGGAAGCCGGTGAAAGGGTAAAGAAACACATTAGCGGAGTATCCTCCGACGCCTTAGACATGCTTATGGAGTATCATTGGCCGGGAAACGTAAGGGAATTAGAGAACTGCATTGAACGGGCGGCCGTAATCTCCAACGGAGACTTAATCACCAAGGACTGCCTGCCCCTTTATATAACCGCCACCGACGAAAAGCACGAACCCGTAAGCAAAGGCTCAATAGATGAAACACTGGCCTCCACAGAAAAGGAAATAATCCTTGACGCTCTAAGACACTCCGGAGGCGTTCAGGCAAAGGCCGCCAGGCTCCTTAGCATCACCGAAAGAAGCCTATGGCACAGAATAAAGAAATATAATATAAAGATACCGGGGCACGGCAAATAGAAAACCCAAGACGTGTTTGCTGTAGTAAATGTTTTAATATTAGATTATAATGCGTCGAGACGTCTAGACCCAGCAAGATGTCATACTTTGGCGCTCTAAACCCCCTGCATTCAGGGTTCGACTTGCGTCTCTGACGTAAAATTACATATACCCTGCGAGAAACCCTCGTGGAGAAGAAGGTAACAAAGTAAATTCCTATCGACACGAAGACGATACGTCTTAAACGCTTTTGCAGAAAGACCTTATAGTACCACAAGATCTGGAGGCCGAATAAGTGCTTTTGGGGGAGATGTTAATAAAGAAAGGGCTTATAACAGAAGACCAGCTCGAGCTCGCCCTCAGAGAACAGGCAAGTACCGGTGCCCTGCTGGGAGAGGTACTCCACAACCTGGGCTTCGTGAGTCAAGAGGCCCTCACGGAAGCCCTGGCCCAAGACGCAGGGGTAGAGTGCCTGAAGGTAAAAGACTGCCCCATCTCTGACGAGGCGATAAAGCTAGTGCCAGAGGCCTTCGCCCGCAGGCACAAACTCCTCCCGGTATCAGTAGATAACGGCACCCTCAAGGTCGCCATGGCAAACATTTTCGACGTCGCAGTAATAGACGAGTTACAGGGTTTAACTAAATACTATGTAGAGGTCGCAGCAGCAACAGAGGCCGATATCAACGAGGCACTAAACCGCTGCTACGGTACCGATGGGGGAGCGGCACAAGAAACCCCCGTCCTTGGGGAGGGGGGCGAGCCCATCGAGACCCTTATAGAAGAAAACATAAGGCTGGCCGAGATGCAGACCCGCGACGAAGGAGAGACTGCAGAAGATATCACCGTAGTTGCCCCTGTAATAAAACTCTTGGACCTGCTTATAACCTACGCAGTCAAGCAGGATGCCACAGACCTCCATATAGAACCGGATGAAAAACTAATCAGGACCAGGTACAGGATAGACGGCATCCTGTATCAGGGTCCATCCATACCAAAACATCTGCTATCCCCCATTACGGTCAGGGTTAAAATCATGTCCGGCATGAACATCTCCGAGACCAGGGTTCCACAGGACGGGAGGATAAAATTCACCGTAGACAACAAGATTATAGACATAAGGGTCTCCAGCTTCCCCACCACCTTCGGAGAGACCATGGCCCTGAGGTTGCTTGACAAGGAAAAACTGGTAAAGGGGCTGGAAGAACTGGGCTTCTCTAAAAGCAATCTGGATATATTTAAGCAGGCCATAGAGAAACCTCACGGCATCATACTTGCCACAGGGCCAACCGGCTCGGGCAAGACTACCACCCTATACACCACCCTGACCTACCTTAACAACGTGGAGAGAAAGATAATAACAGTGGAAGACCCCGTTGAGTACGAGCTGCCCATAATACGTCAATCACAGATAAACCCGAAGGCAGGTCTCACTTTTGCCGTCGGGCTCAGGTCAATCCTGAGACAGGACCCGGACGTTATATTTGTCGGTGAGGTAAGGGATAGCGAAACTGCGGAGATGGCGGTGAGGGCCGCCCTGACAGGACATTTAGTCTTCAGCACCCTTCATACCAACGATGCGGTGGGGGCCGTACCCAGGCTTCTGGACATGGGGGTAGAGTCGTTCCTGCTGGCCTCCTCACTAACAGCAATTATAGCACAAAGACTTACCCGAATCATTTGCAAGCGGTGCAAGGAAGAGACAACCCCCGACCCGGCACTGGTAAAACGTCTCGGCAGCGAAGAAGAAACCCGTAATATAAAATTCTACCACGGCAGGGGCTGCCCAAACTGCAGGGGCACCGGCTATCGGGGCAGGACGGGTGTTTTCGAACTACTTAACATCACCCCTGGAATAAGTGATTTAATAATAAAAGGCGCCGACGGCAACGTCATCAAGACCACAGCCGTAAAAGAGGGATTTAGGACCCTCAGGGAGGATGGTGTCGAAAAGGTTGCACAAGGCATTACCACTATAGAAGAGGTCCTTAGGCTGTTCTGAAGCCCATGGCACAGTACAACTACACCGCCATAGACGACTACGGAAAGACAGTAAATGGGACACTTGCGGCAGGAGATGAAGAAGAACTTGCTACAAACCTGTCCCAAATGGGCTACTACCTCCTCACCGCCGCAGAGACTAAAAAAGGGAAAGGCAAAAGGGAAAGAGCACCAAAGGCTCGAAAGCGCGCGTTTTACATAGGTAAGGTAAAGCAAAGAGAAGTAATAACCTTCACCCATCACCTCTCCACAGTGCTCTCCGCAGGCATCCCCATCATCCAGGGTCTTGACGACCTGGTAGAACAAACACAGGACGCACGGTTTAAAGGCATACTCACAGAGATAAGAGATGACGTGCAGGGAGGACAAAACCTCTCAGACGCCATGGCAAAACACCCAAAGGCCTTTCCTGAACTCTACATACACCTCCTTAAGGCCGGGGAGGTCTCTGGCGAAACAGACCGGGTGCTTACAGAAATAGCAAGGTTTATGGAGTGGCAGGAAGAATTGAGTGCCAACGTCAAACAAATAACTCTTTACCCCACCGTCGTCTTTACTG
>JAUXLO010000135.1 GCA_030623665.1 Planctomycetota bacterium | reverse complement strand
TTTGGCGGCGTAGACAAGGTAAAGTTCCGGGGCATAGTAGTGCCGGGGGATAAGCTCATACTGGTTGCAAGAAACCTTGAACTAAGGCCCAGAAGGGCCACCTTCAATACACAGGGGGTGGTAGACGACAGGATAGTCTTCGAGGCAAGGATTATCGGGATGGCCGTCTAACAGGCAGGATGCCGGACAAATCGGCTACACTCTCTATATGCATGTCGGGTTCCCCGCCACCCTTAGAATCTGAGATAAAGTGCTGGTAGTGCCTTCCGTGTTTCACCATTGCCGTATAAATCCCCAGTTCGCTCGCCACCTTAAGTTCACGGTCCATTCTATCACCCGCGCAGAGCACCTCTTCCGGTCTCAGACCATGTCTATCTAAAATCTCCCTGAAGCCGACCTTCTTGGCCTCCGAGCCAAAAGTACCTGGGTCCAAGATAATTATCTCATCAAATAGCCCGTCCAACCCCAACACGCGCACCTTCTTTTCCTGCTCTTCGCGTTCGCCCACAGTAACAAGAAACAGCGCTAACCCCCTGTTTTTCAAGTCCTTAAGCGTGTCCGTTACCCCCGCGAAAGGCTCTATCCCACTGATACTTACCTCAGAAAATGCCTTTTTAATGTCTTCAAGAAAGCTGACGGGCAGGGAGTATTGACGGCCTATTGTTTCGTAGAGATCGCCATTGGGGGTCTTTTGTTCATCTAAGTTACGTTGCAGCTCGTCCGCCTCTTTCTCCGAACACCCCACGGCCTCAGCGATGACCCTTGCCGCCTTAAGCCTCCTGGAGCGCACCAGCGTCCCCGAGCAGTCATAGAGGGTATCATCAAGGTCGAAGATTATGGCCTTTATGGCCTCGAAGGTGTGTGGCATAATTCTTAACGTACTCTCTCTGCTGCCAGACTATGGATGGGCATACGGGCGTAGACCCTGCAGATGGCGTCAGCCAATTTGTCCGGGTCGTGGCGCAGAAGATCCTGCTTCTCCCATAAGACCCTGGCCTTATCCAGGTCTTCTACCAGGTCTGCTTCCACAACCTCAACAGACAGGGTGTCGGTAGCGGGGTCGCGTCTTACAACAACCGCACCTTCTTCTTCATATTTTTCCAGGATGTCCTTGCGCGGCAGATTGTCATTCACCAGCACATAGTCCATCACCCCTTCTCCCAGGTGCTGGTTTATGGCCTTGATATGGTCGGAAGAGGTGTAGCTGTCGGTCTGGCCGGGCTGTGTAACGATATTGCATACGTATATCTTTATGGCACCGGAGTTTTTTATGGCCTCCCTGATCCCCTTTACCAGGATGTTGGGAATAACACTGGTGTAAAGGCTTCCAGGCCCTAATACAATTATGTCTGCGTTTCTAATCTCTTCCAGCGTCTCGGGCAGCGCCTCCACGTTATCAGACTTAAGCAGTGCCCTCTTTATAGGGGGCTTATCAGGCTGGCGTACGTTAAATTCACCTTCCAATACCGTGCCATCCTCAAGCTCGACGCAGATATGCGTGTCCTGAAGGGTGGAAGGCAGAACCTTTCCGCTTATTGCAAGTATCTTACTGGCCTTCTTAATCGCCTTCTCAAAGCAACCCGTTATGTCCGTAAGTGCTGTCATAAGGAGATTGCCCAGGCTCATCCCTTCCAGCGAGCCCCTGTCGAATCTGTACTGAAAGAGTTTGTAGAGGTCCTCCTGCTGTTCGTCGGTCTCCGACAGCGCCACAAGACAGTTCCTGGCATCCCCAGGAGGCAAGACACCGTACTGCTCCCTGAGCATTCCCGAACTGCGCCCGGAGTCTGTCACCGTGACAACGGCCGTAAGGTTCTTGCTGTAGGTCTTAAGGCCCTGGAGGACTATAGGCAGACCAGTCCCCCCACCTATCGCCAGTACTCTAAGTCTGTCGGGGAATTTGCCCATATTTATAAGCCCGAGTATCGTAGAGAGCTGATATATGTGCTTTATCTTATAATCTGGTTTCTCGGAGCTACGGAGAGGCGCCTCTACCTTGAATCTTCCATGGAGCATCTGAACCGCAGACATGCCCATGGTCTTTGCCGTCCTGAGTTCCACACCCACTCTATCACCCACTACAGCCACCTCATCAGGTAAAAGGTTGTGCTTACGGATAAGCCCACTGAAGCAGTCCTCGAGCAGCAGTCCCACCTCCTGGTCATTAATCACTATCTCGTCAAAATAGGAGGATATACCCAGTTGCTCCAGCTTCTTCTCCTGCCTCCTGTGCACCCCCATCGTTACCAGGAACAGCTTGTATTTCTCTTGTCTGAGCTGCCTCAGTATGGGAACAACATCAGGGAAGGGTTCTATGTCGGAGACCTCATCGCTATTATACGCCTTCAGGGCGCATTCCACCAAGGAGCGGCCCATTCCATACTCCTTGGCTATCTCATCAAACACAAGAGACGATGGGCCATACTTTTCCGCCACCGCATTCTGGAGCTTGTAGGCCTCTTCAACACTAAGAGGCAGACCGGCATCTACCATAGCCCTGGCCGCGCGTCTCCTGGAGGCCCCTACCAACAGACCCGTACAGTCATAAAGAGTGTCATCCAGGTCAAAGATTATCGCCTTTATCCTCATAATGCCTGCCTGTACTCCGTCTCCTTAATATCTTCCCCGCTTTCCGATGCTAGTAATGTAGGGGCATAACCCGTAGTTGTCAATAGGGTGTAGTATCATATTTAGGGTATCGTCACCGGATCCCCTGCGTGTACGTTGTTGCGCTCAAACCAGCCGCCTTCCATCTCTAATGCATACTTGACCTTTTCCCTGGAGGTGTGGTGCTCAAGACTATCCGGTTCCATCTCCTCAATCTGCGTAATAGCCCCGTTCTCCTTGATAAACGCTATCGAGAGCGGGATATGGGTATCTTTCATCCAGAAGGCATGGCGCCCTTCTGTAGGAAACATAAAGAGCATGCCATGGTCCTCTTCCAGGTACGTACGGAATTGCAATCCGAGGTTGCGCTTCTCCTCCGACGCTGCCAGCTCGACGTAGACCTCCTTACCGCCTACTGATATCCTTGTGAGGTCATTCCCGGAAACCAGATAGCGGTACGCAATAAGCACTATCAGCACTGCTGCAAATACTACCAATACCCTTTTATTGAGATTACTTGTCATGTTCCTCACCTGTCAAGGACAGTCCGACATCTCGTACAAAATTCGTCCGACTTCCTGTCTGTATCTGCAAGGCTGTTTGAAAAGAACATCACACAACGTGGATCGGGGCAGTGCCTCATCCCCCACACGTGACCTAGTTCGTGTACCGCCTCCTTTACCGTCCTTTCGGATAAGATTAACTCATCGGCATCTTCACCGTAAAACTCCGGCCTCAGTCTGCGCAGAGAGATGACAGCCACATTCTTAAACGGTAGGGCCTCTCCAAAGACGTAGTTAAGTGTCGGCACATACAGGTCTAACTCTGTCACCCCCAATAGGTACAGCCTGCCGCCAGGTCTCATCTCGGCCAGCACACGGAGGATCTCCGTAGAAAAATACTGATCCCTTCTGGAGTTGTAGGCCTCCGGCGGTGCCTCGATACCAGGGCCCACCTGGGTAACCACTCCAAGTTTCTTCCCCAAGGAGTTCGCCAGCTCACCAAGTAGTTCCTCCTGCACCTCGCCCACCGCTATCAGGCGCACCACCCTGGGGCTCTCACTACCGTAAGCCGCAACGGCGTACATAACTGTAATACAGACGGATATTATATTGAATGTTATTCCCATTATCACAAACCCAGGGGCTCCACGGTAGAGCGGTTTCTGTAACCAATGGCCTTCATATCACCTTCTGCGCGCGTCCTGATAAGGGTAACCAGATTGTGGGCCTTTCTGGTGGGTTCCGGGAGCCTGTACCTCCTGCAGCTACCAAGAACTATCCTTATCGACGAGGCGATGTCTGTCTTGTGGCCGGGTGACACAAAAACGGGTTTCACACCCTCTTTCGTCCTAAGTGCGGCACCGATGCGCCTCCTCTTGTGAAGGATATAGGAAAATGCCCCTACTCTATCCCCCACGGGCTTATGTTCCCCAAGGAGCAGTTTCTTGGCGCACCCTATGGAAGGTTTATCAAGGATCAGGCCCATGTGGGATGCAAGCCCCACCCCCCTGGGATGGGCAATACCCTGGCCGTCAAACATTATGACGTCAGGCGCCTTATTTATCCCTGAGAACGCCTTGAGGAGCACTGGGGCCTCCCTGAAGCTCAAGAGGCCCGGTATGTAGGGGAAGGTCGCCTCTGCGGTGGCGAATGCCTCCTCTATAACGCTCATACTCCTGAAATCCATGGTAATAACACCGGCATAGACCCTGTTCGTGAGTCTGCTATAGGCCACATCTGCCCCGGCTATAACTCGAGGCTGGCCGGGTATATTCCGTATTACAAGGCTGCTCCTCAGTTCTTCTTGTAATGAGACTGCGTCCTTGTAGCTTACATCCCATGGATGGAGTTCCTTGTATTTCATAATGGGTGGACAAAAACCCTACGCCTGCTCGCTTGTGACATCGTTTGAGGCCAAAAAATCCCTTAAGCGATGCCTTAGTTCCTCATGCGGAAAGTTTTTCCCCGGACAGGCCGTGTGGTTCTCCATTATCTCTTTGTGCATGATTATCCTCGAAAGAGGTATATCGTATCGCCCGGAGAGGTAACGGATAATTCTCTCCAGTGATTCGAATTGCCTCCCGGTAGGTCCTTCGCCTTCTTCGAAGTCTCCTACAAGACAAATGCCAATGCCCATACGATTGAAGTAGGCGTCACCGGCATGGGCCCCGTTTAGCTGCCTCTTCCACCGCCTACCCACCTCGATCTCTCCGTCTCCGGACTGCGTCCCATTACCTATAACAAAGTGATAACCCAGGCCGTTCCTCCAGCCCCTTTTATTCCTGTGATAATCGTCAAAGGCACTGGCTGCGCCCTCATGTGTGGCACTGTGGTGGATAACTATGTACCTCCAGTCGCTCTCGGTAACATCTACCCGGCAGAGGGTCCCTATATCAACGTCCGGGGTTCCCTTCCAAAGCAGCGCCAGCGGAAGCCCTGCAGCAAGACCCACCATCACCACAATAATAATTATAAGAAAGACTGGAAGGGGGCCTATTTGGGAGGATAAGAACGGGTGCCACCGGAAGGACCGCCGGAAGGAATACCAGAGCGAACGTATGTAAGGAAGCCTGACCAATTTCGCTATTTTGCGCCCCTCACTAACAGCCACCCCTAGAAAACCATCTTTGGGCATTATTATATGTGAGGTAAAAGACCTTTGTCAAAGGAAAAGACCCCGGAAGATCTAAGAGTGAAAACAAGTGTAGTTTGGTGTAGTTTGGCAGAAAGAATGTTGTAGTTTGGCAGAAAGAATGTCCTATTATAGATACTATATGTTGTATAGCTGTCCTTGAGTTTGACTCCAAGAAAACGCCTTTTAAAGG
>JAUXLO010000137.1 GCA_030623665.1 Planctomycetota bacterium | reverse complement strand
ATTCTTCACAGGTCCCAAAGGACTCACTATTAATGGCTTACGTCCATAATACTACAAGTACCGTACCCGCTACGGTCTCCAGCTTAAAGGCCGCGCTCCGGGAGCGTGGAATTTCTCCCAAAAAGAGGTTAGGGCAGAACTTTCTCATAGACCAGAACATCCTCCGGCTGATCGTAGAAACGGCCGATATCTGCGAACGCGACATAGTGTTGGAAATAGGCACAGGGGCCGGTTCTCTCACAGAACTCCTTAGGGAGAGGGCCCATAAGGTCTTAAGTGTGGAGATAGACCGGGGGTTTTTCAATCTATCACGAGAAGCGCTGGCCCCGTATGACAATATCCATGTCGTTAATATGGACGTCCTCCACTCCAAGACGGCCATAGAGCCCCGTGTAGAAGGGCTTCTCCAGGAATGGCTGAACAGGGATGGGGAACTGGTGCTCAAGGTGGTGTCAAATCTTCCGTATTCCATAAGCACCCCGGCGATAATCGCCCTTTTGGAGGGAGAGCTGCCCGTGGGGCTGATGGTCCTCACACTACAGAAGGAGATAGTGGACAGGCTGACGGCAAGACCCGGGACAAAGGATTACGGCGTGCTCTCTGTCATAGCCCAACTATTTTCCGAGATTCGTATAATACGGACCCTCCCTGTCGAGGTCTTTTGGCCGGCGCCCCAGGTTGAGTCTGCCATAGTGGCGCTCAACGCACACAAGGAAAAGGCCCGCGAAGTCGTGCATGACTATCAACTCTTTAGTATAATAGTAAGGACCGTGTTTCAATCAAGGCGGAAGACACTACTTAACAGCCTTCTTATGCCCAATCTGCCTTTCGTTAGCAAGAGCAAGGGCAAGGAGGCCCTGCTGGATGCCTTCAAGAGGCTCGGTATCGAGCCGCACCTGAGAGGGGAGGCACTGGATTTGGAAGGGTTTGTAGCCCTGACCAAGGAAATAAGCACTTTAATCTAAAGGGGAACACAGAATGGTAGAGGTAAAAGAAACCGAACTCCCGGCTATAGGCAGGAAGTTTACGATAGAAACCGAATCGGACGAGACGGTGGTAATCGTGGTACGCCTTAACGGGGAAAGGGAAGTCTATCGTTTTACGGAAGACAAGGATATACCTATCACAGAGACAACCTTTACGGAAGACGAGGCCCGCACGATAGGCTCCATATTGGCCGGGTCGTACTTCCAGCCCGTACAGGAGACAGCCGTAGAGCTGTTAATGAAGGAGATGGCTATGGAATGGATAAAGGTGGAGGCCGGGTCTATATTGGAGAACAAGACCATTGGGGAACTGGCCATAAGAAAGAAAACGGGCGTCTCCGTAATCTCCATCCTGAGGAAGGGCAAGGTAGTCCCCAACCCGCTCCCTAAAGAGACGATGCACGAAGGTGATACTATAATAGCGGTCGGCACTAACGAGCAGATGAAGGCATTCCTCACACTTATTGAAGAACCTACCGGGAAGACCGCCGAAAAACCCTCTACGAATCCTCCAGAAAAGTCCGAGGACTAGTTAAATGGAAGTAGATACCCTAATCTCTCAGATAGGAGTTATCTGTTTTGTCCTCTTTCTCAGCGGCCTGCTTGCAAGAAAGATGCGCCTCTCACTCATCCCCCTTTACATATTGACGGGCCTCTTCGTGGGCAGGTTTATCGAGAAGTCGCTGGTAACGGACTTTCTGTCGGAGATAGGGATAATCCTTCTGCTATTTCTGATAGGGCTTGAATTCTCCTTTGGCGGACTTTTAAGAAACGGGCACAAGCTCTTAACTGCTGGAATCTATGACCTGGCGCTTAATCTGCCTGTTGGATTAATAGTAGGCCTGGCCCTCGGCTGGGACATTATCAGCTGCCTCTTCCTTTCGGGTATTGTATACATCAGCAGTTCCGCAATAATATGCAAAAATACTGTAGAGCTTAAGAGGTCTGCCTATCCCGAGACAGAGTGTCTTCTGGGCATACTGGTATTTGAGGATATATTCATTGCCATATACCTGGCGGTCCTCTCAGGTATCATAACTGTGGGCGGGGTTGGGGCCCTACCTCTCAGCCTCGCA
Organism: Planctomycetota bacterium; assembly: GCA_030623665.1. Classification (GTDB taxonomy): domain Bacteria; phylum Planctomycetota; class Brocadiia; order Brocadiales; family Bathyanammoxibiaceae; genus Bathyanammoxibius. The sequence goes on along the minus strand of JAUXLO010000137.1, from coordinate 3,216 downwards.
ATATTTAAGGCCCTGGGGTTTTGCGGCGCCCTGATGCTTATTGGCAAGTACCTAAAAAAATATCTTGAAGAGTTACTGGACGTTGAGTCCTCGGAGTTATTTGTACTCCTTATGTTCTCCATCATAATCCTTACGGCGTCTGCGGCCAGGCTGTTGGGCCTGTCTGATGCCATCGGCGCATTCTTTGCCGGAATGGTGATAGCTGAGACACGCCAAAAGGCAAGGACACTGGAGCTCATCGCACCACTCCAATACATCACAGTGGCCATCTTCTTTGTGTCCTTTGGTATCATTACCGATTATTCTGCCTTCGGAGAGGTATTTTGGTGGGCACTAATCTTGGTGGGAATATCCATCCCGTTTAAGCTGCTTACGGGATTTTTTGCCGGCCGTGCCTACGAGCTAAACAGAAGGGCCCAGATACGGCTGGGGCTCAGCCTGCTGCCAAGAGGGGAATTCTCCATCGTCATTGCTGCCGTAGCGACCACCTATGCAGCCGGATTCAGCCACCACATACAGGCGCTAACCGTTCTATATGTACTTATATTAGCCGTGCTGGGATCGATCCTGATGAGGTTCTCTGACGTCCTGGCCTCTGCCATCGCAGGCAAAAAAAAGGTCAGTTAGCAACACAACGATAGAAGGAGACCCGGTCATGTCGGAATTTTCAGTCGTCTTGATAACCGCTTCCTCGCAGGAGGAGGCCCAGAAGATAGGACGTACCATGGTGGAAGAAAGGCTCTTTGCCTGCGCCAACATTATTTCACCCATACAATCCATATTCCACTGGGAGGGCAAGATAAACGATGAAAAAGAGGTCCTGCTTATAGCAAAGACAAAGACAGGCCTTTCTGACGAGGTGGAAAAAAGGGTAAAGGAACTCCATTCCTACACCGTCCCCGAGATCTTGTTTCTCCCCGTGCTCCGCGGCTCAAAAGATTACCTGAACTGGGTAGATGCGGAGACCAGGACGGTGACCAAGCAAAACACCGACCACTAAACGTAGCATTTGACTTTCGAAGACAAAATCCACTAATATTTTATTATCAAGAATTGAAAATGAGCACATCATTTTCTTCGTAACACTTGACCAGCATAGAGAGGTCTAAGGAGGATAAAATGGCAGAAAAAACCCTGTTTTGCGGAACTAACAGACCAGCGGACCCTTCGAACATGACAGAAGCCGAGAAGAAGCACACGCCCGTCATTGAGTGTCCGGACACCGTGAAGGCGGGAGAGCCTTTTCAGGTAAAGATCAAGGTGGGTGAAATCCCTCACGTGATGGAAGAGGGACATCACATCCAGTGGATCTGTGTACATTCTGGTGAAAACTTTAATGCATGCCTTGATCTTACCCCGGTATTCACCAGGCCGGAGGTGACGGTAACCCTTGTGAAAGGCGGTAAACACAGGACTTCGACTCTAAGGATAATGGAACGGTGTAACCTGCATGGTCAGTGGGAGGCAACAAAGGAGATTAAAATACTGGAACAATAATGCTAACCGGCGATTGTAGGGGTGTGGGGTTACCCCGCCCTATTGTGAGGGCGAGGCGACCTCGTCCCTACGAAAACATCCGTTAGAACAAACTGAATAGAGACTAATGACAGAGGCAATTCACCGCTATTCTGTTCTGTGTATCGCACTTGCCGTACTCATATCGAGCACGGTCTGCCTCGCCGAGGAACCAAAACAAATTGACGCCAAGAGGATTTATAACAACAACTGCGCTAAATGCCACGGCAGGTTCGGCAAACCCACCAAGAGGGGGAAGAGACTGGGTGCACCTAATTTCTCAAGCCGCTTCTGGCAGGTATCTGTTACAAATGAACAGATAATCGATGCGATAACCTATGGCAAGAACAAGATGCCCGGCTGGAGAAAGGTACTTACCACCGAGGAGATAAAGGCCGCCGCCAGGTGGGTCAGGGTGCTGAGCCCTAGAAAGAAACGCTGAAGTTGCAGGGGCATGTTGCAACATGCCCCTACCATAACGATTAAACAATAACGGTAATGTGCGGTGCGTCCAGACGCTTCTTACTTATCACAGCTTCAGGTTCCTCAGGTGCTCAGCGGCCTCCCGGGTCTTCTCTATACTGGGAACCAGAGCGAATCTTACAAATCCCTCCCCTGGGTTATGGCCTGATTCCGTCGGGTCGCTCAACCATCCGCCCGGGGTGGTAACAATGGCCACCTTGGGGTCCAGTAACCTCGTTGAAAAGTCTACAGAACTCATCCCTTCCGGTATCCTTTGCCATATATATAGTGTTGACTCAGGCGTGCAATCAGGAAGTCCGGCCTGGGTTAGGGCCTTTACCAGAATATCCCTCTTTTCCCTGTATTCCTTGCGCAGGTCCTCTACATGGCCCTCATCCCCAAGGGCGGCGATGGCGCCATCCTGGATAAAGGTGGCGGTGCCGGAGTCTATGTTTGTCTTTACCTTCTTGAATATGTCCACTATTCGCTTATCACCGGCGACCCAGCCCGTACGATAGCAGGTCATGGCGCTTCGCTTCGACAGCGAGTGGAAGGCCAGTACCCCCTCCTTCGTAATCTCAAGGATGCTGTGCGGCGGGTCGTTGCTGAAGTAAATCTCTGTATACGCCTCGTCAGCGGCGATAACAATATTGTGCTTGTGGCCGAAGGCCACCGCTTCTTCCAGAAACCTCATCGGCGCACTTACGGCGCATGGATTGCTGGGGTAGTTTATCCACATAATCCTTGCCCTCTTGAGCACCTTCCTGGGGATGGCCTCAAGGTCGGGCAGAAAGTGGTTCTCCGGCAGTAGCGGCACGAAGTACGGTATTCCCTCTGCAAAGAGAGTCCCCCTGGCGTAGGGGGGATATCCGGGCGTTGGGATTATCACGTAGTCCCCCTGGTCAACGAGGCCCTCCGGGAAGTTAAAGACCGCCTCCTTTGAACCCATTGTGGAAGAAATTTCCGTCTCCGGGTCCACATCCACCCCAAATCTCTTTCGCATCCATTTACTTACGGCGAGGCGATATTCCTTACAGCCTATGTAGCTGGGGTATCCTGAGCTCTTCCTGATGTCAACGGCCATTTGGGTGGCCTGTCTCACAAGCCCTGGAGCAGGAGACGTCGGGTCACCCACACCAAAGTCGATGGGCGGTATACCATGCTCCTTTAGCCTTGCTACCTGTGCATCCACCTCCGCAAAGGCGTATGCTGATATGGACGATAACCTGCGCGACGGTT
>JAUXLO010000027.1 GCA_030623665.1 Planctomycetota bacterium | reverse complement strand
TCTACGGCATCACATCTTACCAAATATTTTGCAACGGTTTCTTTATCTTCCGTATTGCTTGACGGCCTCTTTATACAGGTCATTTCCCTCCGGGTCATAGGCCACGATGCAGGAAAAGTCTTCTACGTCCATGCGGTGGATGGCCTCTGTGCCCAGATCCTCAAAGGCTATCGTCTCACACCCTTTTATGGTCTTCGCGATTAGTGCGCCTGCGCCGCCGATATTTGAGAAGTGGACGGCCTTATATCTCTTGATGAGGTCTATAACCTCATGCGTTCTGTTTCCCTTGCCGATAGTACCCTTGAGGCCCAGTTTGTAAAGGGTCTCCATATAGGGGTCCATCCGGGAGCTGGTGGTAGGGCCGGCGGAGCCTACAACCTGTCCCGGTTTGGCTGGGCTGGGGCCTACGTAGTAGATTATCTGCCCCTTGAGGTCGAAGGGCAGGGATTCATTTTTCTCAATAAGTTCCATTATGCGTTTGTGGGCGGCGTCCCTGGCGGTGTAGAGGGTCCCGGTAATGAGCACCCTCTGCCCGGCCCTGAGGCTCAGGACGGTGGCCTCGTCCAGGGGTGGTTTTATCTTTATAATGTCGTTAGTCATCTTTTTAGTGTTAGAGTTTTCCTTCTAGGTCATATTATTCGTTAAGTATCTTTAGCACTCGTTGGACAAGTTTATCCCGGTCAACGACCACACCCTGAGAGAATAACTTCCCGTTGACTATGACGACCGGTGCATGCCAACCGCCGTACCACAGTGACTCCCAAAGGTGCGTAAGCCACGGCTTTTTTTCAATTATCACGGGTTTGCCGAGAAATTCTTTTTGCTTTATATCATCCAAGATTCCGGTATTAATCTCACATTCCTCACATTCATTTTTTATTTTAATACCAAACTTGCTCCCCGCCCAGCGATACATCGTAATATTAACTATTTTCATGGACCTTGGGGCCTGCGATTACAGCATTCAAATTTTCTTCTTCAAATCGTTACGGTTTTGACCCTGTGTGAGTGGCACTCTATGTTTACGGCGACGGGGAGGCTTGCGATGTGGCACGGGTATGTCTCCACGTGCACTGCGAGGGCGGTGGTGCGCCCTCCCCATGCCTGCGGGCCGAGGCCCAGGTTATTTATCTTTTCCAGAAGCTCTTCCTCCAGTTCCCTGATGTATGGCTCCGGGTGGTGTTCGCCTATGGGGCGGAAGAGTGATTTTTTTGCGATATAAGTGGCCAGGTCAAAGGTCCCGCCGATGCCTACGCCTACTATGAGCGGTGGGCAGGGCCTGCCGCTGCCCCTTCGCACCGTGTCGACTACAAAGTCAACCACCCCCTGTCTTCCCTGGGCGGGGGTGAGCATCTTGAGGCGGCTCATGTTCTCACACCCTGAACCCTTGGCCATCACGGTGAGCTTTATCTTGTCTCCCGGTACTATCTCTGTATGAACGAATGGTGGGGTGTTGTCCCTGGTGTTCTTGCGGCTGAGCGGGTCGTCAACGATGGATGCCCGGAGATAACCCTTTGTGTACCCTTGGCTTACTCCCCTTTTAATGGCCTCAGAGGGTGTTTCTCCCACTATGTGCACGTCCTGGCCTACCTCCACGAATACGACGCTGTTGCCGGTGTCCTGACATATGGGCGTGTGTTCTTCTCTGCCTATCTTTGCATTTTCCAATATTTGTGCGAGGATATCCCTGCCCGTTGGGGATTTTTCATTTTGATGGGCCTTTTCCAGGGAGGCGATGAGGTCGTCTCCCGGGAGGTGTGTTATCTCCATAAAGCTCTTTTCCGTCGTTTCTGTAAGGACTCGTGAATCTATCTGACGCATAGACTAGTCCTGGTATGTATAGCCATATTTCACGGCGCGTACGTTTTCCTCCAGGAACCGGGCCGGCAGACCCGAGCGGAAGTCCACCTTGTCTACCGGTATGCCGATGTGGTGCAGGAGCCTGCCCAGGGCAATCATGTTAATAAAGATAGGGCTGCCGAATCTCTCGATTGCCTCTCGTTTGAACGGGATAATCTCCTTGCTGTCGGCGGGTTCCATGTATTCAGCGATAGACTCCTCGATAAGCTGCTTTTCGGCATCGAATCTCCTCCGCAACGGCTTTGAGAGTTGCAGGCATATATCTGCCTTATCAAAGAATGGGACGTCTATTCTTTCATCCGAGAAGATAAGTTCGGCGGTAATGGTTCCACCCCTTACGGCGGCGTCGTAAACGACGTTCAGGGAGACCTCTTTGCCGAGCTTGGCGAGGATGTTGGCAAGGGCGTGGGCCATTACCTTTATGCCCTGGCCTGCCTCTCCGGCGATTATGAGCCTCTTTAGTACGGCCTTTGGCAGTTTTGCCAGTTGTTTGACAAATAGCACCAGACTTACGCCAAGGAATCCCTCTTCAATGCTGGCCCTTTCCACAAAGCCCACGCTTTCAAGGAGGTTGCACGTTTCGCGGTCATCGGGGTATGCGAAAAACCTGCTCTCGTAGCAAGTTTTCTGTTCAAACTCAGAGAGGGTCTTTTCCAGGAGTTTATGACCGTAGCCCTTTCTCCTTGAGTCCTTGTCTATGGAGAACCAGTAGATGTGGCCTATACTTTCTAACACCCAGCCAAACATGTAGCCTACTACCTTTTCGTTTTCCCTGGCTGTGAGAAAGACGCTGTGCTCGTCTTTTAACCTCTTCTTTACCTTTGCAGGGGTGTAGGCCTCTTTGAAATGCCTCCGCTCCTCCGGGGTACGGTCCTTATGCATCTCTTCTATTGTCTCGTTGAAGAGCCTTAGTACCGCCTTTATATCCGAATCTGTCATAGTCTCTATACTTAAGGCCATACCGCTATACCTTTCTCGTTATGCCTATCTCGTTTTCCTTCAGGAGGTCTACGTTGTCGTTTACCTTATACTCATTTTTGTAGTATATAAGCATTTCATAGCCGTCTTTGAAGCCTATGCGCCGGCCGTTGTTTACGATGCATTGACAGATAACGTCTACAAAGGCAAGCCCCGGGTGCTCCAGGGCCGCAACGATGCTCTTTTTGAGGTGTTTTAGGTGGAACGTGGTGGTCCTGGCGTAGGAACAGTTATGTGCCTTGATGAGTGCCTGGACGTTGATGGGGGTGTCCGGACACCCGTCGGGAGTTGTGATTGTTTTGGCATGTTTTTTAGAGGTGGGTGAGACCTGTCCCCCGGTCATTCCATATATTTCGTTGGAAAAGCAGATTATGGTTATAGGAGTGTTCCTTCTGGAGGCGTGGAGCAGGTGGTTCCCGCCTATACCGAGGAGGTCGCCGTCACCGCTTAGTACGACTACGTTGAGGTTTTCATTGGCCATTTTTATCCCCTCTGCCATGGGTATGGCCCTTCCGTGTGCGGTGTGAACGGAGTCGATGTTAAAAAACCCTGCGCTCCTTCCTGCACAGCCGATGCCGGAGACCACCACCGTTTTGCTCGTGTCGAGATTAAGCTCTTCAAAGGCATCGCACGTAGATTTGAGGACGATGCCGTTGCCACAGCCGGGGCACCACGGTGTGGGGAGATTCTTTTCTCTTAAGAAGCGCTTGAAGCGCGTGGTGTCTTCCATAGATGTCGCCCTTCTAGGTTACCGCTGAAATACGTTTCAGGTCCTTGCCCTTTATCGCTGTAAGTTTGTCCCATATCTCTTTCAGATCTATATTCCCGCCGGGCAGGGAGATAAGCTCAGCGTGTTTGTGTATGATGCTTTCTACCTGGTTGCAGTACTGACCGAGATTCATTTCCATTACGATTATATTTTCATATCGTTCGGCTATGTCCTTCAGGTCTTTGATTAGGGGAAAGATCCTGATTGGGCGGAATATGGCGTATTTATCCCTAAAGTTGTATGCGGCCCTGGAGAGTCCGCCATAGACGACCAAGAGGGTGTCGGTGGAGTTGTTTTCAATATATTCATAGGAATTGTATTTTTTCGCAACGTCTTCGCACTTTTTTTCAAGACGTTTCAGGAGGGCCCGATGGACCTCCGGGTCGGAGGTCGTGGGTCTTGAGGTGTCCCTATGCGTGAGGCCGGTAAAGTGACGTTTGCCCAGGCCAAGGGGTAGCTTTGACCTGTTGACCGTGGGGTATTTTTTCAACTCTACGGTCTCGTAAAGGTGGCTTATGTAGCCGTCGCTGAGGAGGATTACGGGGCTTGTGGATTCTTCTGCCGCGTTGAATGCGCTGAAGGTGTAATGGTAGAGTTCCTCTACCGAGTTGGGGTAAAAGACTATCGGGCAGTAGTCTCCGTGGCTGCCGAACTTTGATTGCATGACGTCCCCCTGTGCGGGGAAGGTGGGCATGCCTGTGCTGGGTCCCACCCTCTGTACGTTGACGATTACAAGAGGCACCTCCATCATGTGCGCAAGCCCGATGCTCTCCTGCATGAGTGAGAAGCCGGGGCCGCTGGTGGCCGTCATTACCTTTCGTCCGGCCAGTGAAGCCCCGATTATTGCGTTTATCGAGGCTATCTCGTCCTCCATCTGGAGGACCTTTATGTGCTTCTTGCCGATAAGCTCGAGCAGGATCTCCGAGGCGGGAGTGATGGGGTATCCCGCAAAGAACCCCAGCCCGGCCCTCTCAGCGGCGTATACAATGGCCTGGTTACCCTGTAGTAGAAGTTTTGACATTATATATCTTTACTACCTCAATGGCCATGTCAGGACAGTATCTCTCACAGTTAAAGCAGGCGATGCATCTGTCGTAGGCCACAAGTTTGCCCTTCACTATCTCCAGGTTACTGGTGGGACAGAACTGTGGACATATATTGCATCGCTTACAGTACTTATGGTTTATTGCGACTTCACCCTTCTTCCGGGGCATTCTTGTGTTCTCAGTTGGCTTGTGTCTTTATCAGGCCGGTCTCTTTCAAGAGCCGGTCCACCTTGGTGCCAATTTCGGCTGGGTTTTCAACGACAGTGACACCGGCCTGTTTTAGCGTTTGTATTTTATCCTCACAGGTACCTGAACCGTGGTCAATTATAGCACCGGCGTGTCCCATGCGCTTGCCCTTTGGTACGTTTTGTCCTGCGATAAAACTGACCACGGGTTTATTGAAGGAATCTTTTATGAATCCGGCGGCATCCTCTTCAGCCCCGCCGCCGATTTCCCCGATGAGCACTATGGCACAGGTGCGGTCGTCGTCCCTGAATAGGCGGAGGATGTCAACGAAGCTGGCCCCTGGTATGGGGTCTCCACCTATACCGATACAGGTTGACTGGCCTATGCCCAATTTGGTGAGTTGCCAGACCACCTCATAGGTAAGTGTCCCGCTCCTTGAGATAACGCCGACATTGCCCGGTTTGTGTATGTAGCCGGGCATGATGCCTATCTTTGTTTCACCGGGAGAGATAATGCCTGGGCAGTTTGGCCCTATAAGTCGGCTGTCCGTTTGGGCCAGGTATTTTTTGACCCTTATCATGTCAAGTATGGGGATGCCCTCAGTAATGCATACGATGAGTTTTATTCCGGCATCTGCGGCCTCCATGATGGCATCAGGGGCAAAAGGGGCCGGTACGAAGATTATCGAGGCCTCTGCACCTGTGTCTTTTACGGCGTCGAGTACGTTGTCGTGCACCGGTAGGCCCAGGTGGGAAGTTCCTCCTTTACCGGGGCTGACGCCTGCGACCAACTTTGTGCCGTACTCAAGCATGAGCCTGGCATGAAAGGTCCCTGCTGTGCCGGTCATTCCCTGACACAGGACCTTTGTATCACGGTTTGCTAATATCACAGTGCAATTTTTATTTGACGGGGAAGGTTAGGCTTATACCGCCTCTTAATTCCCCTATCTTGTAGTTTTCCATGTAGTAATCAGTGATGTCTTTCCCGTCGCCGGTGGGGCTGTTTGCCGGGTCGCCGTGACACTTTAAGCAGCGCTCGTTTATATAGAGGGGATAGAAGTAGCGGTAAATAACCCTTTTGGGTTTCTCTCCCACTTTAAGGAATTCTCCAAAACCGATATCGGGAGAGAGTCCAAGCTCCTTGAATCTGTTTATTTGGGCCTGTTCCCATGTGTCCGGTTGGTCAGCCGGATTCCTGGGTCCATATTCGCCTTTTCCCTCAGAGACAAACCGGACCGCAATCCCCGTCCTTATGGTAAAGTCCCTGGTAATGGTCTTGGCGAACTGGATCGGGTCAATGCCCTTATGGCTGTAGGGCTGATTTTCGGGGAGAGGCATACCGAGTTTTGCATTATGCATATTGATAACGTCCAGGTTGTCGGCTACGGAAAAGCCTGCAATGGTCAGCAAGGTGATAATATTCCTGGACATCTTCTCGAAGTCATAAACCTGTGTGAGGCCGGTTCCTGCTGGAAAGATTGCCAGGGTGCATATTAACGCGGAGATTGCGATTTTCTGTAAAGGTCTCATTATGCTTCTCCCTTTGCTTGTGAGGCCGACCATGATTATTCGATGGGGAATATAATGCTTATGGCGCCGCTCAGTTCTCCCAGCTTGAAGTCTTCCATCTCGAAACCTGTAGCATCTTTACCGTCACCGGTGGGGCTTCTTGCAGGGTTACCGTGACACTTGAGGCAACGGTGCTCTATGTATAGAGGGTATATGTAGCGGTAGACCATCTTGTATAGCTCTTTGTCGCCCACCTGCTCTACCTCTCCATAGCCGACGCCCTTGGGGTATTGTATCCGGGAAAACTTCTCCAGCTGTTTGGCCTCCCACGCATCGGGTTTACCAGAGTTATTCCTCGGGCCGTGTTTACCCTTTCCCCGCGAGACGAACTTTATGGTTATTCCGGTCTTCTGGGCAAACTGTTTACCCACTATGCTGGCAAAGCCCTCGGGGTTGATGCCCTTGTAGCTGTGGAGTTCACCTTTGGGTAGTGGTTGTCCGACCTTTGCATTGTGGGTGTTTATTATCTCGAAGTTGTCTGCAATGAAGTCTGTTGCCGCATTTAACATGTTTACGATGGCGCTTGACATCCTTTCATAGTCGTATACTTGGGCGCTGCCGTCTTTGGCAAAACAGAGGCTCAATGCCGTAAAAACTAATATGAAACCAATCTTCCTCACTGCATCTTTCATGGTGTGTGTCCTCCGCCTGCCTCAATAGGTATCTGTCTCGTGGCTTCCAAGACCTTTTTGGCTGCCTCCTCCATACCCTCTGCGAATACTATCTTGAGACCCGATTTCGCCAACATCTCCCTTGCAATGTGGGCGTTGGTGCCCTCCAGCCTTATTACCAGGGGCACCTTAAGCTTCATGTCTCTTAGTGCAGATATGATAGACTCTGCAATCATATCACATTTTACGATGCCACCAAATATATTTACCAGGATGGCCTTCAGCCTGGTATCCTCGAAGAGTATTCTAAAGGCCTGAGTTACCTTTTCTGTCGAGGCATCGCCTCCAACGTCCAGGAAGTTGGCGGGCTGGCCGCCGTGGTGTCTTATTATATCCATGGTGGCCATGGCAAGACCTGCACCGTTTACCAGGCAGCCTATGTCACCTTCCAGCCCTACGTAGCTCAGGCCGTAAGCAGACGCCTTGCCCTCAAGTGACTCTTCAGGGGGCCGTTCCCCGGTGGCCACTTCAGGGTGACGGAAGACGGCGTTGTCGTCAAGGTCTGCCTTGGCGTCCACGATGGAGAGTGACCCGTCCCGGCAGACGGCAAGGGGGTTAATCTCCAGGAGGGAGAGGTCCTTTCCTATAAAGGCGCGTGAGAGATTTCTGATCAGGCCGGCGGCCTCCCTTGTTAAGGGGCCGTCCAGCCCAAGGGCGGATGCCGTCCTTCGTGCCTGAAACGGGTGGAGGCCGAATAAGACGTCAAAAGATTCCCTGAAGATTTGTTCCGGGGAGCGCCTGGCCACCTCTTCTATTTCTACTCCCCCTTCCGGACATCCTACAAGGAGTGGGGTTTCTTTCCTCCTGTCCACTAAGAAGGAGATGTATATCTCCCTTTTGATGTCGAGGGCCTCTTGTATCAGCACGGCGTGAACTTCTTCCCCTTCCGGTGTGGTTTGGGCGGTGACAAGCCTGGAGCCAAGGAGCTTTTCTGCGGAGATTCGGGACTCCTCCGGGCTGTTTATCTTTTTGATGCCCCCGGCCTTACCTCTGCCCCCGGCCAGGATTTGTGCCTTTAATACGGCATGGGGACATCCCAGCTCACGAAAGGCCTTTTCTGCCTCCTCGGGAGAGAAGGCCGCTATGCCTCTTGAGACATGGGTGTCGTACTTCTTCAGAAGGTCTTTTGCCTGGTATTCATGTAGTTTCAAGGCTAAGTCTGTTTTTGCTTATGCCCGGAAGAGTTCTGGGAGGTGTCTTTTTGTTTGTTCCAGCATCTCTTCGTTGGAGATTGTCGTGATCCTTCCCTGCGTGTACTGTTCTGTTATCCAGTCCTGTATCTCTAGTATTGCGGGATGGCTCTTCGTTAGTTTGTTATTCTGGGGATTGAGATGGATCTTTATCCAGTGCAGGATTCCGGCCGCCCCGGACTTGTCGTTAACTGCCACGCCGGGCGGTCTCTTGAGGAGCTTTCGCGTATCGAAGATGTTGTATATCTCTTCGTTCTTGAGAAGCCCGTCGAGGTGTATCCCCGCCAGGGTCACGTTAAAGTTTTCCCCTATCAGGGGCTGGTTTGGCGGAATCGTATGCCCTAATTCCTTGCGGAAGTAGTCTGCGATGTCGGTGATTATGGTAGTGTCGACGTCGTCATCGCCCCTTAGCATCATGTATTCAATCACCAATGCCTCTATGGGCGTGTTACCCGTTCGTTCTCCTATTCCCAGGAGTGTACCGTTTGCGGCGCTACAGCCGTAGAGCCAGGCGTTGCTGGCGTTGGGTACCGCACGATGGAAGTCGTTGTGACCGTGCCACTCCAGATGCTTTGAGGGTACTTTTGCGAAATGGTTTAACCCATATATAATGCCGGCTACGCTCCTTGGGAGCATTGCCCCCGCGTGGCCTACCCCGTAACCCATGGTGTCGCAGGCCCGGATCTTGATGGGTATATTGCTCTCCTCGGAGAGCTTCATGAGCTCTTTTGCAAATGGCGCCACGAAGCCGTAGAAATCGGCCCTTGTGATGTCCTCGAAGTGGCAGCGGGGAATTATGCCTTCTTCTAAGGCTGCATTGACGATATCCAGGTAGTGATGCAGGGCCTGCCTCCGGGTCTTACGTAGCTTCAAGAATATATGATAGTCCGAGGCGGAGGTCAGTATGCCTGTCTCCTTCAGGCCCATCTCTTTTACCAGCTTAAAGTCTTGCTTGTTCGCCCTTATCCACCCGGTTATTTCAGGGTATTTGTAATCCTTTTCAATACATTTCGTTACCGCTTCTTTATCCTTGTCGGTATAAAGGAAGAACTCACACTGCCTTATCAGGCCTTTTTCCCCTCCCAGGTGGTGCAGCATGTCGTAAAGATCGACTATCTGGTTTACCGTGAATGGGGGGCGTGACTGCTGGCCGTCGCGGAAGGTAGTATCCGTTATCCATATCTCTTCCGGTGGCTCCATGGGGTTTAGCCTGAAGTTGAAAGGAATCTTTGGGACACGCCCGTAGGAGAATATCTCCCTATAGAGATTTGGCTCCTTTAATTCCTGGAGCTCGAACGCGTAGTCCTCCTCCACCAGACATCGCCTAAGTTTATCGTATCGCAGCATATATATTAACCTCTAAAACAGGCAGAAAAAAATATGTGGACAGTACCTTAATAAAGTGCGTACAGTTCCACTTACGTGAATATAGGAATTACAGGCATATTAACAAAGCACTGCTCCACCTGTCAAGGACAAAGCCCATCGCCACTTGCCTGCGCATATGTCTCTACTTGTTGCGGGGGTCTCGGGTATTTGGCGCCGGTTTCTCCCCATATTGCCTCTTTCACGCAAAAGGGGAAGTGGGGTGCGGGTTTGGTCAGTACAGCCTCGTTGCAGGTTGGAAACTGACGTTTAACGGGCTTGTCCTACAAAATAAGGCAGTGGGCGGGATTTTTGGGCTGAAATAGGGATTGATTTTGCCTTTCGGTGGGGATATAAAAAATAGGGCCTGTGGCATGGCCCCACTATACACGGATTTTTGAGGATGCCCAAGATTATGTTTAGAGACGGTAAATTTGTTCTATTAATCCTTGCCATTGTTGCTGTCAATCTTCTTGGTGGTTGCGCGATCAATATACCAATAGCTGGCCGGGTTCAGCCGCTGGAGGAGGTGGTGGTCTCAGGGGAGGGGAAGGATAAGGTCCTGGTGATAGACGTTACCGGCATTATTTCTGATAGGAAGCGAAAAGGTCCACTGAGACTGGGCAGCAGGCCCAGCATGGTCGCCCGCATAAAAGAGGAACTCAAGAAGGCCAAGGAGGATGATGACATAAAGGCATTGGTCTTGAGGATAAATAGTCCCGGCGGCACCGTAACCGCAAGTGACATAGTCTATCATGAGGTCAAGGAGTTTAAGGAGGAGAGGGGGATAAAGGTAGTGGCCTGTCTTATGGGCCTGGGCACCTCGGGCGGGTATTACGTGGCGGCCGCGGCTGACAAGATAGTGGCCCTCCCCACCGGCATCACGGGCAGCATAGGCGTTATTCTCCTGAAGATTAATATGGAGGGCCTGATGGAGAAGATAGGGGTACAGGACGAGATAATTATGTCGGGCGACAAGAAGGATACGATACTGCCCTTCCACCCCCTTAGCCCAGAGAAGAGGGAACTGCTGCAGGGTATAATAGATAATTTCTACCAGCGCTTTGTTGCCGTGGTAGCGGAGGCCAGGCCCGAGGCAGACCTTGAGAATCGAAAGGAGCTGACGGACGGCAGGGTCTTTGCCGCCCAGCAGGCCCTGGAGTTCGGGCTTGTCGACGAGCTGGGTTATCTTGAGGATGCGATAGAGCTGGCCAAGAGTGAGGCGGGGATTGAGGAGGCCAGAGTGGTTATGTACAAGAGGCCCGATGCTTATAAAAATAATATCTACTCGCTGGGCGATGATGCCCCTCAGGCGGCGGGTTTCATCGGCTTGGAACTGGCCGGTTTTGGGAGGGCCCTAAACCCGGACTTCATGTATCTGTGGGTACCCTAACCGGCGTTGTTCATCGTGTATATCGGGACGCCGTTCTAGATATTGCTCCAGGCGCACGAACTTTAGCCCGGGTGTTGCCTTCAGCCCCTGCAAGAGGTCTGCGAGTCTCTCAACCCGGTGTCTCGAATCTTCCGCGCTGAGCGTTTTTCCCGAGTGGCTGACGAATAATTCCCAGGGATGAAATGCAATAATAAATAACCCGTCCTTTATCTTCCGGGCTTGTGAGCCTACGGCCCACACGTATTCATTTATGTCTATTTTCCCTTGAAAAAGGGGGTGGAGGTATGAGGTTATTCTTCTGCCTGATTCCGCCCTCAGTGACGCCAGGGTGAACTCCCACAGGGACGCTGGTTTCGTATAAAATGGTCTTATGCAGTCACTTATGACGGAGGAGTCGTATCCGAATCCCAGCTCGCCGAGTAGAGATAGGATTTCG
>JAUXLO010000076.1 GCA_030623665.1 Planctomycetota bacterium | reverse complement strand
TATCTACTGGCCAGGGGCAATTCAGAAAAGGCGCAAGGTTATGCCGAGAAGGCCGTTAAGATAGGACCGAAGATGTTGATAAACAAGCTCATCCTGGCACAGGCCCTCTGGGTGAACAACGACAAATCGGGTTCCAAAAAGCTTCTGAATGAAATAGCCGCCAACAGCGACGACATCCTGCCGTCAGACGTCCTTGAAAACAGAGACGCAATCATGAAGACAAAGAGGATCCTGGGGAATATAGCAAATAACAATGAGCCGGGCTGGTAGTCTTCCACAGGCTAATTGCTGCACATTAACTTAGCTGCGCCCTTCGCTGACGCGGAAAAAGAAGACGCGCAGACATACTATCCCTCTTGGGGTAGTGCCTCTTACTGTCAAGTAAACACACTCAGACACCCTCAAACAGACAGGGGTCATGGAGAGTGCTACTCCCCACAACCCCTAATAGAATCAACCACATAGTACTAAACAGGAAAAGAACTACTTACCCTTACATGGCTTCACACGCAAGGGGTCGGTGGTTCGAGTCCACCGGCGCCCACCATATCCCCCTAAAGGCCTTATTTGTCCTCTTTCCCCAGATCGTGGCAGTTCATACACAGCATCACCACTTGAATATATAGTAATCTGGCTCCGTCTCCATTTTTTGTCTCTACAAACCTTGAAAGCGTCTTCACGGCCATATGCAACGCCTTGTCACGCTCTTCAAACTTTCCCTTCAAGGGGCCTGACCAGCCCGGGTACACACTCGTACCCAAAAGGCCCCGTGTGCCCTGCTCTATCCTTGACCAATCATCTATTGCAAGCCCACCCATTATCAGTTTGGTATTTTCGAGCCGTTGCTGCATATGTTTCTTGAGATGTTCGGCTGACTGCCCCTGGGCCACGTTTCCCATGCAAAATGCTGAGCTCAAGCATAACAACGATATAACACTTAATCTCTTCAAAGCTCGGCTAACCATCTATTTGCCTCCCTTAATGTTAGACTATGAGAATGAGCCTTCACCGGGTGGAGTTAGTGTCTGAAAAGTCACGGCTAATCAGTCGTCATTTTGCAGCCGGCAAATCGTGACAGCCCCAGCACGTGATAGTCGTTTGTATAAAGGCCCGTTGAATGTCGGCCAGGTCCTTTTCCTTGACGTGTTTCAAGAGTACCTGGGCGGCTGAGCAAAAGGCCTCGTCCCGCTTCTTAAACAACTCCTTCCCCGGGCCTGACCAGTCGACGGCCTCACAGGTATCTATCAGGCCTTGCGCACCTTCTTCTATCCTGGACCAATCGTCTATTGCAAGTCCGGTGAGCAACACTCCCATGCTGTCTATTCTTTTTTGCATCTGTTCCTTAAGGTCTGTCGCCTGCCCTCCCAACGTGGCCGCTTGTGAGAGCAATACAAGACCTGCACACAATGCAGACAGAACCGCAAATACCCTTAGCACTTTCATTATCCTCTCCTTATCAGTAATGTCGTTGCAGAACGGCCGATAGGGGCATCCCTGCCTTTGCCTGCTAAAACGACAAAAAGAAGGTTGTTCCTAAGGAGTTGTCTTCCCGCAAAATCCCATCTTTACCCGTTATTGTGCAAATTGTCAACGCAAACATCGCATAGTATGGCAGGAAAGAATATATTTCCAAAACGCCCTGAAATGGGCAGCGGTCATCGAGAGGCTATTCCCCATAACCCCCGATAAAATCAAGTACTTGACATTAGACTGGAAAACCACTATTTTCTTTTCTTTAGAAACACACGCAAGTGTCAGGGCTTTGCAAGAGTCTTTCATCTATTTGGCAAGGAGAAGGTTCAGGTGAAGGGGGATGGCTAGACTGGCCGTAATAGGAGCGGGCTATTGGGGTCCCAACCTTATACGAAATTTCCTGAAGATAAATCCCGAGTTGGTTCATGCCGTGTGCGAACGGAGCGACGCCCGACGCGCCTTCATCGCCAAGACCTATCCGGAACTAAGATTTCTTAAAGATTACTCTGATATCCTGAAAGACAACGACATAGACGGCGTGGCGATCGTCGTTCAGCCTGCATTCCACTATGAGATGGCGAGGGACGCCCTGCTGAGCGGGAAACACGTCTTTGTCGAAAAGCCCCTGGCAACGACTGACGACGAGTGCCGGGAGTTGATACGGCTGGCCGAAGAGCGCGGGCTTACCCTCATGGTAGGGCACGTGTTCGAATATAACGCCGCCGTAAGGAAGGTAAAAGAACTCATCAATGAAGGCGTACTTGGGGATATATATTATCTACATTCAGAGAGGACGGACCTTGGCACGGTGAAGGCCGACGTAAACGCCATGTGGAACATAGCCCCTCATGATATCTCTATAATGCTATATTGGCTCGGACAGGAACCCCGGTGTGTAAGCGCACGCGGTTACAGCTACCTGCAAAAAGGGGTTGAAGACGTAGTGTACATGGCCATGGAATTCCCGTCGGGCATAAATGCAGAAATCTATGTGAGTTGGCTGAGCCCCAAAAGGATAAGAAGCACCACTATAGTCGGCAGCAAGAACATGATCATCTATGACGAACTCCGTACCGACGGGAAGGTTAAGGTGATAAGAAATGAACTCTGCGCCGACGGCTTCGACCAGAAAAAGGACAAATATGTAAAAAAGAAAGGCGAGACGATAACCCCCGAGTTAGAGGATTACGAACCGCTTCATCTAGAATGTAAACACTTTGTGGAATGCATCGAAAAGGGGCTGAGGCCGCTTACCGACGGCGAGAATGGCCGGAGGGTGGTCAAGGTCCTCGAGACTGCACAGGAGTCGCTAAAAAGGGGTGGAGAAACAGTAGCGATAGCAAGCTGACGCAACGGGAAACAATTATGGAGAACACAATTACCGGAGAAAAGATAAAGCTGATAGACCTTGAGGCCCAGCATCAGGTAATTCAGGAAGAAGTATGGGCTGCAATGAGAGATGTTATTGAAAACAGCGCCTTTATCCTTGGAAGACATGTAAAAGAGTTTGAGGATGGTTTCGCCGGATTCTGCAACGCCCGTTTTGCAACCGGCGTGGCAAGTGGCACAGATGCCCTGATACTCGTCCTGAGGGCACTCGGTATCGGCCCCGGGGATGAGGTCGTCACCGTCCCTAATACGGCATTCCCTACGGCAGAGGCCATAACCCTCTCAGGGGCAAGGGTAGTCTTTGCCGATATAAGTCCCGAGACGTTAAACATAGACCCCGGCGCAGCAGAGAAAAAGATTACCAAAAAGACCAGGGCCATAATGCCCGTCCATCTCTACGGCCAACCTGTGGAGATGGAAGAACTGAAAGAGCTGTGCCAGAGCTACAACCTCCTGCTCATAGAGGATGCGGCCCAGGCCCACGGCGCCGAGTACAAGGGCCAGAGGGTCGGTACCCTGGGAGACGCTGCGTGCTTCAGCTTTTATCCCGCAAAGAACCTTGGCGCCTACGGTGACGGGGGAGCCGTGGTTACAAACGACGAGCGCATTGCCGATAAGGTGCGTATGCTGAGGAACCACGGAAGGCACGAAAAATACTGTCATGAGATCGAGGGCTACAACAGCAGGCTGGACGCCCTTCAGGCCGCCATACTCTCCGTAAAGCTAAAATACCTCGACGGCTGGAATGAAAAGCGGCGGCAACACGCCCAATACTATGACAAACTACTGTCGTCTGTAAAAAATGTGATTACCACTAAGGTATTAGACAAGGCGAAGCCCGTATACCACCTATACGTTATAAGGATAAGGGATAGAGACCTCTTGAGAAAAAAGCTAAAAGAAGAAAACATCGACACGGGCATACACTATCCCATTCCCTTACACCTTCAGCCGGCTCTTGCCTACCTTGGGCAGGGGAAAGGGTCATTCCCCATGGCGGAAGAGGCCGCATCGACAGTCCTGAGTCTGCCCCTCTATCCCGAGATGACAAAGGAGCAGATTGAAACGGTTGTGGCTGCCGTAAAACAGCACGTAAAGTAAACCCAGAAGGAGGTTCTCCCGGTATTTCGTGGATAGCGTGCAAAAGTTCTCCGTAGTGCTCCCCCTGCATAATGAAGAAGAAAACCTCAAGGAACTCCACTCCAGGCTTAAGGCGGTTCTTGAAGGGTTAGGAGGTCCCTACGAAATTATATTTGTAGATGATGCGAGCACAGACAGGGGCTTTGAGACCCTTAGGGACATCAATGCCAACAACCCCTTTGTAAGGGTAATACGGTTCAAGAAGAACTGCGGGGAGTCAGCGGCTCTGGCCGCCGGGTTTAACGCAGCAAGGGGCGAGATTATTATAACCATGGACGCAGACTTGCAGAGCGAACCCAGGGACATACCTAAACTCATCGAAAAACTCAACGACTACGACGTGGCCTGGGGCCGGCGAGTCAAGAGGCAAGACGACCCGATAAGAAATATGTTCTCCTGGGGAGGCAACCTTGCCAGGAGGCTGCTTATAGGTGATGCAGCAATGGATGCAGGTTCACCACTACGGGTCATGAAGAGGGCGGTAGTCAAAAAGGTAAACTTGTTTAAAGGACTGCACCGCTTCTATCCAACCCTCTGCCGCATGGAGGGCTTCCGTGTGATAGAAATCCCGATAGCCCATTATCCGAGGACACACGGACAATCCAAGTACAACATTAGGAACCGTCTGTTCAAATACGCTGTAGACCTCCTGGCAGTCAAGTGGATGCACAGCAGGCACATTGACTACGAGATAATAGAAGAACTAGATGAAAGAGCTTCCTAGGAAAGAGCTGCCTTGGGTCCCAATTCTAACCCTCTTGTGTCTATTCCTATATCTCCCCTGTCTGGGCAACAGGGACCTGTGGGGGAGTGTGGAGCCGCAGTATGCGGAGGTGGCCAGAGAGGCCCTTGTGGACGGACACTGGATCATACCTCACTATAACGGTGAGGCGTATGCCATAAAACCCCCTCTCTATCCATGGCTCATCGCACTGGTAAGCATACCTGTCGGCGACGTTACTGAATTTACCGCCCGTTTGCCGTCCGCCCTCAGTGCACTGGGCATGGTCCTAGTCGTTTACCTGTTAGGAAAGGATCTCTTCGGCCAACGCACGGGACTGCTTGCGGCATTAATACTTGCCACATCACCCCAGTTCCATAAGTCCGCCTGCATGGTCCGCATAGACATGCCCCTTGCGTTCTTCACCACATCAAGCCTGGCCGCGTTCTATCTCGGCTTTACTCATTCCAGAAATACCTATCACCTGCTGGGCTGGTTTTTAGTTGCCCTGACGGCACTGATAAAAGGGCCGGTTGTGCCGCTGATGATAGCAGTGATAGTATTACTGTATCTCTATTCTGAGAAGAAACTCAAGCTGCTCAGGGAAAGAACAACCTTTCTCGGGGTGGGTGTCTTCGTTGCAACCATCGGGGGCTATCTTCTGCTGGTCTACTCTGAAGGGGGACTCGACTACATCCGTGCGCTCTATCTGCTGCTGAGCGCATATGCGGCAAACGAATACCATTCAAAGAATTTCTACTTCTACCTGCCGGAGCTCTTCGGGCTCGGGCCCTGGGCCTTGCTCATCCCTGTGGCGATTTTTATGCTTTACAGAGACAAGGTAGAGAAACTGAGGTTGCCGTGCATCTGGTTTTTGGTTATGCTCTTGACCTTCAGCATGATTGCCAGTAAACACAGCAGGTATCTACTGCCCTTATATCCTGCGGCGGCACTGCTTGCCGCAGTCCCCCTGGACGGATATCTGGCAAAAAGCTCACCCGCATGGTCGGGGTTAAAGGCCCTTCCGCTCCTGTTATTTGCCGTGGTCGTGGGTGTGGAAATTGCCCTGCTGGAGTCTCATTATCTCCCGTCCCCGGCCCTGAGCCTTGCGTTGGGTGGCGGATGTTTACTTACGGCAATATATTTTGCCTTGCGAGCCGGCCAGTTCCGCCTCGTCTTCGGAACTGTATTACTGGTGTTAATCACCTTTGGGATAGGCTACCATCAGTTTCTCCTACCGAGAAAGAATGAGAAGGTATCGGAAAGGCCCCTCTGTGAAGGCATAGTGCGCAACATGGAGCCCGGCGCCGAGTGGGCCGTACTCGGCGGTATCAGGCCCGCATACATCTTTTACACCAGGACGTACCCCAAACCTGCCGGTACCGAAGAGGATTTGGCCAAATTATTTGCCTCCAAGAAAAGGGTCTATTGCCTGATAAGGGAAGAGCGACTCCAAGGGCTAAAACTCCCCGTAACAGAGGTGGTAAGGTTGAAGGGGCCAGGCAGAAAAAATTCTGTGTTTATACTGGTCTCCAACCGGCCTGCAGGCGGGTAAGCAGTTACTCAAACATTATAAAAGTACAGAATGAAAAGACCCTTGAATGAAGGTCTAATGTCTCAGGAACGTTCTTTACCCATAATATTGGCCCTCCTCTGCATGATACTATACATTCCCAACCTGGGGGGGAGGGACCTGTGGTGCGGCCGTGAGACCCTTTACGCAGAGGTGGCAAGGGATATGCTCCTTAACGGACACTGGTTCGTGCCGCACTTTAACGGTGAGATATACTTTAATAAACCACCCCTCTACTTCTGGCTCATTGCCCTGATAAGTATGCCGGTAGGGGATGTAACGGAATTTACACTCAGACTGCCCTCTGCCCTCTCGGCCCTGGGCACGGTGCTTGTGGTTTATTTCCTGGGCAAGCGTCTTTACGGCGCACGAACAGGCTTCCTGGCGGGCGTTATCCTTGCATCAAGCCCTGGCTTCCACAAATACGCCTGTGTGGCAAAGCTGGAATCTCCCCTAAGCCTGTTCATAACCGCCAGCATCGCCGCCTTTTACGTCGGGTTAACCACTTCCTCTAATAAAAGACGGTATTTTCTATGGGGCTGGTTCCTGATGGGCCTGGCCATGCTGACCAAGGGACTTGGTGTGGTACTAATAGCCCCGGTCATATTCCTGTATCTTCTCAGCCGCAGGGAACTTCGCCGCGTTTGGGAGACGGAGCCCGTACTGGGCGGGCTTATCCTCCTGGCCACCATGATGGTGTGGCTGGTGCCAGGATACGTATCTGGCGGGCCAGAATACATACACAGCCTGGTGGAGCACTTCAGCCACCACGTCGGTCAGAGCCCCAAATATATGAAACCCTTTTATTACATCACAGAATCCTTCGTGGGCACACTCCCCTGGTCTCTGGTCCTTCCAGCCGCCTTTTTCTATCTGAGGCGTGGCAATGTCGATGCCAAACACAGGGAAGGACTCCGTCTTTCTGCAGTATGGTTTATCGCCATGTGGGTCATCTTTTCACTCATTATGGCAAAGCGCTCGAGGTACATACTGCCCATGTATCCGGCAATAGCTTTAGCTGCGGCCGTCCTGTGGGAGGACTACATCGCCAGGGCCTCTGAAACGTGGTCTAAAATGAAGGTAATACCCACCCTTGCCCTTTCGCTGTGCGCCGGGGTGGTTATGGTGCTTATAACCTCTTACACCATCGTTTCAACGCCCCTTGGGGGCAACATAATCGCCATATGTCTAATAGCGATGCTTGTAGCCTGGTGGTTATTGGTTAGAGCAGGTCAGTACAGGACTCTCTTCATCAGCTTTTTCATTATGATTGCCAGTTTTGAGATGGCGTATACACAATTGGTACTACCCATAGAGAGCCAGGCCGGTGCGGAAAAGGCCGTCTGTGAGAAGGCACTTGCAAACATGGAGCCTGGTGCACGCTGGATACTTTACAAGTTTTTCAGCCCCGACTATGTCTTCTACGGCAGGACACATATTAAGGTCATTGGGACCGAAAAGGAGCTTGCCGACTTCCTTTCATCCAAGGAAAGGGTTTATTGCATCTTGAGGGAGACAGACTATGCAGAAATAGACCTCTCTGCCTTTAACGTATCGGCCTTTAAGATAACAGAACTTGAAAAGACGGGTAAGAGGGCGGCCAGGTTCGTGCTGATCTCCAATAGGCCTGATAAGCCCGATAAGGTCCCACCGGGAGTTGAGTTATGAAAGACATCCTGCAGGGTAATGGCAGGACCGCTGTCGTCATCCTTGTAGTCCTCTGGCTGGTGATATATTTTCCGAACATCTGGTTAAGGGAATTCACGGGGACAGATGAGCCCAAGTACGCCCAGGTCGGCAGAGAGATGCTCCTGGACGGACACTGGTTTGGGCTACACCTTAACGGCGAACCGTACTATAATGAGCCACCACTCTTTTTCTGGCTTGAGGCCATCTTCAGCCTTCCCCAGGGGGACGTTACCGAGTTTACCGCCTTCCTTCCTGCTATGCTTGCATCCCTGGGTACGGTGCTGCTGGTATATTTCCTAGGGAGAAAGCTTTTTAACCACCGTGCGGGCCTGCTGGCGGCGCTCATAATGGTCAGCATG
>JAUXLO010000036.1 GCA_030623665.1 Planctomycetota bacterium | reverse complement strand
ACGGTCGGCCGTTCAAGCTCTCAAGAGAAGCACCTGTCATAGTCGTAAAGTACGAGGGTGAGACTATAGTCCCGGGAAGCGCCGGCAACACCATCAATAATCTCTCCAGGCTGGAAGCAAAGGTATTTCCAATAGGAATAGTGGGTGAAGATAAGGAAGGCAACTTCCTGAGGGAGTACTTTTCTAAAGACGGAGTGGATATTACCGGGGTACTTGTGTCCAAAGAGCGGGGCACTATATCGAAGACACGCCTCCTTGCCGGCGATACCCATGCCTCTAAACGGCAGGTTGTCCGGATAGACAAGGATGCTTCCTGGAAGATGCCTGATTCCGTGGAGAAGAATATACTGGACCATGTTGACAGGGTGAATAAGAAGGTGGACGTCTGGATAATCTCCGACTATGGCTATGACGTAATAACACCCCGGGTGCTGGACAGAATTAAGGGGATCGCCAGAGAAAAGACGGTAGTGGCAGACTCCCGCAGCAGGATATGCGATTTTGTTGGTGCAACGGTTATAGTCCCTAACGAGTCGGAAGCTGAGGTAGCCTCCGGCATGCGTATAAATGGTGAAGCTGACGTGTTGAGGGCGGGTAAGGAGTTGCTCAAGAAAATGGGCCCAGAGGCGGTGATTATTACCCGCGGGAATCGTGGGATGGTGCTGTTTGAGAAGACCGGCAACGTAGAGCAGATACCCATATGCGGGCCTGATGAGGTTACGGACGTCACAGGGGCGGGTGATACCGTAACAGTCCTGCTTGCCCTGGCCATGTCTGCCGGGGCCAACTTTGCGCAGGCCGCCCGGCTCTCAAATTACGCCGCAGGCGTTGTAGTGATGAAAAACGGCACCGCCACTGTAAGCCGTTCTGAGCTGGTAGAGACTATCACTAAAGACCTGGGGGGTAAGCCCGGTGGGTGAGGTCATAAAAGACCACGATAGACTCGCCTCCATCCTGGAGGGTCTCAGGGCAGGGGGCAAACGGCTGATTTTTTGTAACGGCTGCTTTGACGTCGTCCACGTGGGCCACATAAGGTGCCTGAGCGGTGCAAAGGCGCTCGGTGGCGTGCTGGTGGTGGGTGTAAACAGTGACAGCTCCGTCAAAGAAATAAAAGGCCCCAAATACCCGTTAATGCCCGAGGAAGAGCGGATGGAGATAGTGGCCGCCATAAGGGGTGTAGATTACGTCACCTGCTTCTCCGAACCCAGCGCAGACTCAATCATCCTCAAGCTCAGGCCCGACGTCCACGCAAAGGGGACGGATTATACGCCTGAGAACGTCCCGGAGAGGGAGACCGTCCTCTCCTACGGAGGGGAGATAGCCATAGTGGGCGACCCAAAAGACCATTCCAGCACCCACCTCAAGGAACGGCTCCTGAAGAAGGGACATACCCTGAAGGGTAACCCCTAATCCGTTAGGCCGAGGCCTCAATTACATAACCCTAGAGTCCTCCATAATAAATAATCCAACCGCAACCCCTTTAATAACCCCCGCTTAGTGTTGACACAACCAATGCGGTGGACTACAATTAGAAACTCCTTGGTTTACAAGAGTTTTCGAGATTATTCCCGTTGGCTACGGTAATAAACAATAAGGTTTGTGCGGGGCAAGAAATTAGTGGCGTTCTTTAAGGAGGTGTGTAATGTCCAAGAAATTTAATGCCGTTATTACGAAGGAAGAAAGATGGTATATCGCCCGTTGTGTGGAATTGGGCGTTGTCAGCCAGGGAGAGACAATTGAGGAGGCTAAGGCAAACCTCAAGGAGGCCGTAGAACTCTACCTTGAAAGCTTTGGGACGGAAGACCTGCCTGAAAGTAAGGGTGAGGTAATCTTGTATCCCCTTGAGGTTGCCGTCAGTGACTAAGCTTCCGGTTCTCTCCGGCAAGGAGCTTATTAACGCCCTCAAGAACGGTGGATTCCAGATTGTGCGGCAAAAGGGGAGTCATGTAAGTCTACAAAAGGAAACCTACAAAACCGTTGTACCTCTCCACGATGAACTTGCTAAGGGAACACTACTTGGGATCCTTAAATAGTGTGGCCTCTCAAGAGAAGACCTTGTTGAACTTATGAAGAAGTGACAAAGAAGAAAAAGAAATTTACTAGATTGTATCTTTGGTTGTTTAATTCAGAATCTCAGCATATAACATGAAGCCGACCTATTATCCATCTTACGAAAGATTTAAAGAGCTGTCGGGAAAGGGTAATATTGTGCCTGTCTATCGCCAACTATTGGCGGATGCGCTTACCCCCGTCTCGGTCTTCAAGAAGATTTCCACCGCCGGACACGCCTTCCTCCTTGAAAGCGCTTCAGGGGGTGAGAAGATGGCCAGATATTCATTTATGGGGGCAAAACCGTTTATGGAATTTACCTGCCGTGGCAACCGGATGGAGACAACCAGGGGTGGGAAAAAGGAACGCTTTGAATCCAAGGACCCCATCGGCACGCTCAGGAAAGAGATAGAAAGATTCTCACCCGTACCCGTTGACGAACTCCCATATTTTACGGGAGGGGCGGTGGGCTACTTTAGCTATGATACGGTGCGCTACACGGAGGTACTGCCCCAGGCCACCGTGGACGACCTGAAATTACCTGACATATTGTTCATGTTCTTCGATTCCGTGGTGGTATTCGACCACCAGGACAAAATAATAAGGGTAATAGCCAACGCCTTCCTGGATGGAACGGACGCCGAGGGTGCCTATAAAGATGCCGTCCGAAGGATAGACGCCCTGGTGGACATGCTGCGGACCCCGGTCGAGTCCGTCAGCGAGGATATAACCACAGACGGAAGGGTCGGCAAAAAATTCTCATCCAACTTCGACAAGGGCGATTTCCTCCGTGCGGTAGACAGGTGTAAGGAATATATCAGGGCGGGTGACGCATTTCAGATCGTACTGTCCCAGAGGCTTGGGCTTAAGACGAAGGCCGACCCCCTGAACATATACCGTGCCCTGCGGGTGATTAACCCCTCCCCTTACATGTTCTACCTTGACCTGGGCGAGCTAAAGCTCATAGGTTCATCTCCCGAGGTGATGGTAAAGGTAGACAGGGGCAGGGTTACCGTGAGACCGATAGCGGGAACAAGAAGGAGGGGAGACACTGAGGAGGAAGACAAACGGCTGGAAGACGAATTGATAAATGACCCCAAGGAGCAGGCGGAGCATATAATGCTCGTAGACCTGGGGAGAAATGACGTGGGCAGGGTTGCCGAGTATGGCAGCGTCCATTTAGAGGACAATATGATAATAGAGCGATACTCCCACGTCATGCACATCACCTCCTCCGTCACGGGCAGACTCAGGCCTGACAAAACCACCTTTGATACCCTGAGGGCCTGCCTCCCGGCTGGCACACTCTCAGGCGCCCCCAAGGTGAGGGCAATGGAGATCATCGAGGAGCTGGAACCTACCCGCCGCGGCCCCTACGGCGGGGCGGTGGGTTACATAGACTTCGCCGGAAACATGGACACCTGCATAACCATCCGTACTATAATATTGAAGGGGGACACCGCCTACGTCCAGGCAGGGGCCGGCATCGTGGCCGATTCCATCCCTGAAAGGGAATACAAAGAGACCCTTAACAAGGCAAAAGGCCTGATGGTGGCGATCGAGACGGCAGAGGGTATGCAATCTTCCGGATAGCGTGTACGATACGTTAAGTCGCAGCGTACGGCCGGATAAATCAAGCAGCTGCAATTAGGGCAAAATATGTAGTTGCCCCATTTGCTTTTGACTTGTAAAGTCTTTCGTGATAACATCTTGCCCAATGAGCACAATATTGGAAAAAATTGACGATCTCCGCGGTAGTCTACGGCATGCATTCGCCATAGACCCCTCTGGAAAAGATGGGGGAAGTGGCCTGACAGATGACGAGCTCACCGTCATCAGAAAGCTGGCAAGTGCCATCGCACGCAGGAGGATGTGCACGCCTGCAGCCCTTTTCCTGGAATCCTTCCAGCCGCTAAACTTTATCGGGAGCCAGGCAATGTTCTTCCTCCGCCCCTTCATGACCTTTATCTTCTCTGCGGCAGAGTACGACAAGCTAGCCCACATACTGGAGAGACGTTCGAGCATCGAGATTCTGATACGTGAAATAAGAAAGGCCGAAGAGGAGACGTATGGTCGAAACGAGTAGGGAACAGCCCCAGGAATCGTCACAAAAACCGCCCGCGAAGGCTCCCACACCCGGTACACTTAGCGTAATCCTGGCCACAGACTGCGGCAGCACCACTACCAAGGCCATCCTGATTGAGAAAAAGGGCGATGAATACCGCCAGACCTATCGCGGTGAGGCCCCTACCACCGTAGAGGCGCCCTTTGAGGATGTGACCAGAGGGGTGCTCAACTCCTTAACAGAACTTGAGGAATTATCCGGCAGAAAGATCCTCAACGGCGAGAATCTTATAATGCCTTCAGCAGGGGATGAGGGAGTAGACATCTACGTCTCCACAAGCAGTGCGGGCGGCGGTCTGCAGATGATGGTAGCCGGGGCGGTTAAGACCATGAGCGCACAGAGTGCCCAGAGGGCGGCGCTGGGTGCGGGGGCCATAGTTACGGACGTTATCGCCTCCAATGACAAGAGAATGCCGCATGAGAGGATTGAGCTCATACGCCAGATACGTCCGGACATGATACTCCTGTCCGGCGGCACGGACGGTGGCACGGTCACCCATGTGGTGGAACTTGCCGAATACATAGCCGCCGCCAACCCTAGGGCAAGGTTAGGCACCACGTTCAAGTTGCCCGTGGTCTATGCCGGCAACAAGGACGCCAGAGACAAGGTCCGTGATACATTGGAAGAGGTAACCAGCCTGCACATTACCGACAACATCCGCCCTACCCTGGACACTGAAAACCTGATGCCGGCACGACATGCCATACAACAACTCTTCCTTGAGCACGTGATGGCCCATGCCCCAGGTTATAAGGAGCTGATGGCGTTTACCTCTGCCCCGATAATGCCCACCCCTGCCGCGGTCGGTGTCATAATCGAGAATGCCGCCAGGATGGGCAATATCAACGTGGTAGGTGTAGACATAGGCGGGGCAACCACAGACGTATTCTCCGTCTTTGACGGCAGCTTCACCCGCACGGTGAGTGCGAACCTGGGGTTGAGTTACAGCGTGTCCAACGTGCTGGCCGAGGCGGGGGTTGAAAACATAATGAGGTGGGTCCCCTTCAGTATAGATGAGTCAGACCTCCGCAACAGGATTAAGAATAAGATGATACGTCCCACTACAATACCTCAGCTTCTGGAAGAGCTGAAGATAGAGCAGGCCATATCCAGGGAGGCATTGAGGCTTGCGTTTGAGCAGCATAAATCCCTGGCAGTAAAATTAAAAGGGGTGCAGAAGGCCAGGGACATATCCCAGGCGTTCCGTGCGGAAGAGGAAGAGACGCTGGTGGATATGCTGAAACTTGACCTGCTTATAGGAAGCGGTGGAGTCCTGTCGCATGCCCCAAGGCGCTCTCAGGCGATGATGATGCTTATAGACGGCTTCGAGCCGCAGGGTGTTACGCAAATAGCCGTTGACAGTATATTCATGATGCCTCACCTCGGGGTACTCTCCACCATTAATCCGGAGGCCGCCCAGGAGGTCTTCGTGAAGGACTGCCTGGTGCACCTCGGCACGTGTGTCTCTGTCGTTAACACCAGAAAGCCCGGTGAGAAGTGTTTGAGGGTAAAGATTATGCTGCCCGGCGGGAAGGTAATAGAGGACGACCTTACCCTTGGAGAGATGAAGTTGTATCCTTTGTCTGCCGATGAAGAGGCCGACATAGAGGTCAATCCCACAAGGCATTTCAATCTTGGCAGGGGTAGGGGTTCGGCAATTAAGGAGAAGGTTCGAGGAGGCGTGGTCGGCCTTGTGATTGATGCGAGGGGCAGGCCCCTCAGTATGCCTGCCGCCAAGGATAAGAGGGTGCGGCAGCTTAACAGCTGGGCAGAGGTCCTTGACACTTACCCGGCTTGAAATATTTGTGGTGGCAGAGTCATGTGCTCCAAAGGCGCATCCGCCTACGGCGTGACCGGAGGCAGCCGCCAGGAGCGCCCCTTACGGGATCCGCCCTCCAAACCGACTGGCGGACTGTCAGCCTAAGGCGTGACTTGTTGCCCTGCGATTATGGCAGGTCAAGAAGACCTGCCATACCCAATACTTTAGATATTTTTTAAGGGAAAAGACTTCTTCATGGCTCACGCATATACCCCTGGGCTAAGGGTCGCTGAAAGGGTAACGGTGCGGAAGAACCGTGTCCTGCCCCTGCCGGGCAAGACCCTTGTCAAAGTGGGGGACAGGGTGGAGGCGGAGACCATCGTGGCCAGAACGGATATGCCGGGCAAGGTCTTTTCCGTAAACGTGGCTGGTCGTCTCAGCATACCTCCCGGCGACGTGAACAAGTATATGCTCAAGAAGGAGGGAGAGGTCGTCGAGAAGAATGGGATAATAGCGGAATCAAAATCGTTTGTCTCATGGCTCAAGGCGACGTGTTTCTCACCGATAGACGGCAGTATAGAGAGTATATCGAGCATTACGGGTCAGGTTCTACTGAGAGAGCCCCCTAAGCCACTGGAAGTGCCCGCCTACATTGGCGGAAAGGTGGTGGATGTGATGGAAGGTGAGGGGGTGGTGGTTGAAAGCGTTGCCACCTTCATTCAGGGCATCTTCGGTGTCGGCGGTGAGACGGTAGGTTCCCTGGAGATAGCGGTAAAGTCGCCGGATGAGCCATTGACCCCGAATAGTATCAGTAAGGAGCACCGGGGCAGGATCCTGGTCGGTGGCTCGCAGGTGCGCAGGGATGCGCTGGAGAAGGCGGTAAAGGTCGGTGTCAAAGGCATAGTGGTAGGCGGGATATTCGATGAGGACCTGAAGGAACTGCTGGGGTATGACCTTGGGGTCGCAATTACCGGGTCTGAGAAGATAGGACTGACGCTTGTGGTCACAGAGGGTTTTTCGGGGATAGACATGGCCCAGAAGACCTTTGAGCTCCTCAGGGGCAATGCGGGTGCCAAGACGTCCATCAACGGCGCCACGCAGATACGTGCGGGCGTTTTAAGGCCGGAGGTAATTATCCCGCTCGGCGGTGAAGCAGGTACAGAAGGTGTCCCCGAACCTGAGAAGGCCGGGGTGGAAGGGGGCATGAAGCCCGGTGATACGGTGCGGATAATAAGGGAGCCCTATTTTGGAACGATAGGAAAGGTAAAGGGCCTGCCGGTACAACCGCAGGCAATAGAGACCGAGACCAGGGTCAGGGTGGTCGAGGTAAGATTTCCAGATGATTCAATCGTTGTCATACCAAGGGCGAACGTGGAAGTCATTCAACTTTAATGTATCTTTTTTGTCATCGGTTCTAAATAGGAACCTTGCAGAAGTCCATAAATATCAGATGTCATTCTGAGCGAAGCGAAGAATTGGTTTTTGTAGCGTGCCAGCTTGCCTGGCACGTTAAACGTGCGAGATAAACTCGCACGCTACATTTTTTTGATATAGGTTCGTAATGAGATTGATACTCTTATTACTATGCGCATTCATAACAGTCGTTTCCTTCAGTACGAGTGTCAGGGCGCAGTACCTGGAGCAAGAGTTTACGGAGTCGACGCTGCCCGAAGACCTCAGGGCCTTTGATGTCCCCGACGATGCCGGCAGGAGCATTGGTCTTAGCTGGAAGGTGTCGCCGGGAGATGCGCATGATGTGGATTTTATAGTCTATATCTCCAGGTCAAAGGATGGTCCCTGGCAGGAGGCCGCCAGGATCATGTCCACAACGAGCTACAAGAGCGATGCCCCTGAGATATTCGGCTTCCGCAAAAAACAGCAGAACTTTCACTTCGTGGCGATTGAACTGCGAAAGGTCTTTCCCGAGGCTGGCAATGAGGAGGATAAGAAGGCGCCTTATTATTTCAAGCTGGCCGTGGCAAAGGGGAATAACATTGTAGAGTTCGACGAGGTGGTCTCCGCGCGGGCCAAGGGAAACTGGTTTAACCTCTCAAAACTCAACAATCTTATTATTATGGTGGTGTTTTCCGGCCTGGTGCTCTTCTTTATATCCCATGCCAGGCGGCATCCCGGGATGTTCGTGAGGAAGATAAGCGGTCTTGACGCAGTGGATGAGGCATTGGGAAGGGCTACAGAGATGGGCAGGCCCGTGCTCTTCGTCCACGGCCTGACCCCGGTGGGCAGCATATCCACCCTGGCCGCCATAAACATACTTAGCAGGATTGCCACCAGGGTTGCGGAATACGATACAGTGCTCAAGGTGGTTAACAACGACCCCATTGTCCTTACCGTCAGCCAGGAGGTGGTAAAGGAGTCATACCTGGAGGCGGGGAGGCCAGACGCCTATAATCAGGACAACGTGGTCATGGTGGCCTCGGAGCAGTTCTCCTACGTGGTCGCAGTCAGCGGTATAATGACCAGGGAGCGGACGGCCGCCAACTTCTTTATCGGATTCTTCTACGCCGAGTCTCTGCTGCTGGCCGAGACAGGTGCCTCCACCGGGGCCATACAGGTGGCCGCAACTGACTCATATACCCAGCTGCCGTTCTTTATAACCACGTGCGACTATACGCTGATGGGTGAGGAACTCTATGCCGCAAGCGCCTACCTGGCAAGGGAGCCCATGCTGCTGGGGAGCCTACGCGCCCAGGATATCGGTAAGGCCGTTATCATAGCGGCATTATTCTTCGGCACCGTGTTGTCGAGCGTTGGGATAAATTTTGTCACACAGCTCTTCGTGGGTTTTTAGTTTCTTGTGGATATGCGGATGCATGGATAAAAAGGCTTGTCCACAAGAGACAGAGAGTTTGCACTAAAAAGGACACAGGCAAATCCGCCGTTTATAAGGCGGTAAGAACCTTTTGTGGAGGGAGATAGACGTGCCCTTCCTGAGAAGAACCATACCGCTGGCCATATGCTTTGTGGTAGGCACCATGATGGCCTTTCAGTACTTCGTGCCCCATCAGCTCTCCGGTGATTTTCTTGAGCTGATGACGCGATGGGACAAGATAATTGCGGGCTTTGCCGTGTTTATCGGTGCATACAGCCTCTTTCATCTCCACTACGGCCGGATTAAGTACAAGGTCGCCGGATGGGGGTACAGCATATTCGTCTTCATAGGCGCCGGTTTGATGTTGGGCTTTGGGCTTTATAACGGCGGCGAGGGATTCTGGCTGGACAAAAACGCGGACACCATGTTCGACTGGCTGTACATCTACGTCCAGGTCCCTGCCGGCGCTACCATATTTTCCATCCTTGCCTTCTTTATGGCCTCTGCCGCCTACCGGACCTTCAGGGCGAGGACGATTGAGTCGGCCCTGCTGCTGGTGGCGGCAATCATAGTCATGCTTGGCAGGGTGCCTCTGGGGGCGCTCATATCCGAACACCTCCCGACGGCCGCCGACTGGATAATGAGCGTGCCCAACCTGGCGGCAAAGAGGGGCATACTCCTGGGGGTAAGTCTGGGTGCGATCGCCACAGCCATAAAGATAATCTTCGGTATCGAGAGGCAGTACCTGGGGGGAGGAGACTAATTGCTGCAGAAGCTCGTGGACATAGATAGGCGCATAATATTCGCCCTTGTTGCGATTGCGGTCGTCGTCTCGCTGCTCCTGAGTTTCCGCCTGCCCATACCTGCCACGCCTCCGGTAAGGGCCATCTATGACATGATTAACGGCCTGCCGCCGGACGCACACGTGCTGATTGCGTTTGACTACGACCCGGCGGCCAAGGAGGAGCTCCAGCCAATGGCCGTGGCCCTGTTACATCATTTGTATAGTAAAGACCACAAGGTGATTGGCCTGACCCTGTGGCCCGGAGGAACGGGGCTGGCGGAGCAGGCATTGACGACCATTGCTGATGAGTATGGCAGAAAGCTCGGAGAAGACTACGTCTTTCTGGGATATAAGCCGGGAGTCGCCTCGCTTATTATAAACATGGGCGAAAACCTCTACACCGCATTTCCCAAGGATTTCTACGGGAATGATACCAGGACCATCCCCGCCCTCCAGGGCGTGGAGTCGTTGAGGGACATGGACTATGTCATCGACCTTGCCGCCGGCGCCAGCGCTGAGGTCTGGATAGCGTTCGGGAGGGAGAAGTATAAGTTTCCCATGGCTGTCGGGTGCACGGCCGTCATCGGCCCCGACCTCTATCCCTTCCTGGACTCAGACCAGATAAACGGGCTGATGGCGGGTCTGAAAGGCGCCGCAGAGTATGAGACCCTGATCAATTATAAGGCGCAGGCGGTTGAAGGCATGCGGCCGCAGAGCGTGACACACGCATTGATTGTTTTCTTCATTATCTTCAGTAATGTAGTGTTCTTTGCAAGCGGCGGGTGGCGCACCGCGCGCGGCAGATTGGGGAGAGGGGGCAGATGAACAGGGGCGTAGACTTCTGGATACTGGTTGGGACGATTATAGCCTTTACGGCGGTGAACGCCTTTTTCTTCGCCGTGGGCAGCTTTAAGGCAAACTGGGAGAGCTTCGGTATTGTCATTGCTGTTGGGCTTACCCTGGCCATGTACAGCTTTTTATATAAGGACAACCCCGCCTTCAAGATAGCCGAGAACCTGTACGTAGGCATAGCGCTGGGGTACACCATAATGATAACCTGGTACAGCGCCCTCAAGCCCGATATCTATGACCCGCTGTTTGTGCCTGTATTCACAGAAGCGACTGAGCCGGAATATCTTGTAATCGTGCCTGTGATATTGGGCATATTTATGCTGCTGAGGATATCGGCGCAGTTGTCCTGGCTGAGCCGGTGGTCATTTGCCTTCGTGGTGGGGCTTGGGGCCGGGCTTACCATCCCTAACTATATACACACGTTTATATTGAGACAGATTGAACCCTCCATGCGCCCCCTGTTCTACGGCGGCGAGTCGGTGTATGTCAGCATAAACGGTATACTCGTGCTGGTGGGAGTTGTTAGCGTTCTTCTGT
>JAUXLO010000024.1 GCA_030623665.1 Planctomycetota bacterium | reverse complement strand
CGTCCCTCGAGCGCCTGCACAAGGAAGGGGAGGTAGGCAGAAAAAAGATAAACCAGTACACAAGGTTGACCACCGTGGGCCTCTGTCTGTTTCAGGCCTTTATCCTTACCCGCACCCTGTATACCATAGAGATAAACAACGTGCCGGTGGTACCCGTGTATCTACAGGGCATGGGCTTTCAGCTCATGGCTGCGTTGCTGCTTACCACAGGGACGATGTTTCTGATGTGGATAGGGGAGCAGATAGACGAACATGGTATAGGAAGCGGTATTTCTATAGTAATAATGGTAGGCATTGTCGACCGCCTCCCCTGGGCATTTTCCCAGATTGTCTCAAATTTTACGTTCTCGGTTGCCCCGGCCGAACACCAAATAGGCATCTTTAAACTATTGTTATTGATCGGGTGCTTCCTGGCGATAGTGGCCGGGGTGGTGTACATTACGCAGGGCCAAAGGCGCATTCCCGTCCAGCAGGCAAAGCATACCCGTGGGCGGAAGGTGTACGGCGGACAGAAGCACTTCCTCCCGCTCAGGGTCAACCAGGCAGGGGTTATGCCTATCATATTTGCGCAGTCCCTGCTTATATTCCCTACGGCAATTATCCAGGGCGTGCAGGTAAGGTTTGACCCGGGCAGTTTTGGCTACTGGCTGACCTCACGGCTAACTGAGGCCCTTCAGGGAGGAATCGTTTATGTGAGTCTTTATTGTTTTCTCATAGCCTTCTTTTGTTACTTCTGGACTGCAATACAGTTCAACCCGAAGGAGATGTCCGATAATATGAAGGACTATGGGAGTTTTATCCCCGGCATCAGGCCCGGTGGCCGGACGGCCGATTACCTCGAAAATGTCATGAGCAGGATAACCCTGGCCGGCGCCACATTCCTGGCAATAATTGCAATACTCCCGATGATGATGACAAGGGGATTCGAGGTAAGTCGTGCGATTGCCGGATTTTATGGCGGTACGGGACTCCTGATAGTGGTAGGTGTTGCACTGGACATGCTGCAAAAGATAGAGGCTCACCTGCTTATGAGACATTACAGTGGACTCCTGGGTGGTTCGGCAAAGATAAGGGGCAGGAGAGGATGAACGTAGTGTTCTTGGGCCCTCCAGGTGCGGGTAAAGGGACCCAGGCGGAGACGATAAGCAAAAAGAGGAACATGGAGCATGTCTCAACCGGCGACCTGCTCAGAGAGGCCGTTCAGGGAGGTACGGCTACCGGCATGAAGGCAAAGAAATACATGGAGAAAGGCCTTCTTGTCCCGGACGAGCTGGTGGTAGATATTGTTGCAGATCGCATGTCGAAAGGTGGCCACGACTCGAGCTTTCTCCTGGACGGATTTCCCCGGAATCTTGCCCAGGCGAAGGCCCTGGACCAGACCCTGAAGGGGTTAGGCAATAAAGTTGACGTGGTGTTTTATTTTGCCATATCGGAGGATATGGCAGTAAAACGCCTTACGGGCAGGTGGCTGTGTTCCTCATGCGGAGCCAATTATCACGAACTGTATATGCCGCCGGAGAAGGCCGGCATCTGCGACAAGTGTGGCAAACCCCTGGGACAGAGACCTGACGATAAAGTAGAGACCGTGAAGAAGAGGCTCAAGGTCTATCGTGAACAGACAGCGGGTCTTATCGATTATTATGAAAGGAAGGGCGTTCTCAAGACCATCGACGCCGAACAACGTGCGGAATTGATACACGAGAGTATATGTAAGACCTTGGATACACCATCCAAAGAAGAGATATATGATAGAGTGTAAAAGCGTAAGACAAATAGAAAGAATGAGGGAGGCCGGGAAGATAGTTGCAGGGGCCTTGCACCTTGCAAAAGAGCTGGCCGAAATAGGGATTACTACAAAATTTCTGGAGAAAGAGTTAGATAGATATGTTCAGAGTCACCAGGGCAGGGCAATATTTAAGGGCTACAGGGGCTATCCAAGTAGCATATGTGCCTCCATTAATGAGGAGGTAGTGCATGGAATACCAGGGCCGAGGGAGCTTTGCGAAGGGGACATCCTGAGTGTGGACATAGGTGTAGAATACAAGAAATATATGGCCGATGCCGCGGTGACCATTAATATCGGGCGTATTTCGCCTGCGGCAGAGAACATCTTAAGTGTATGTGAGGAGGCCCTAAACCAGGCGATAAGAACAGTAAGGTCTGGGATAAAGCTCTCTAGTCTCGCAGGTTGCGTTCAGCGTTACGTTGAAGCCAACGGGTATTCTGTGATAAGGGACTATACAGGGCACGGAATCGGAAGGGACATGCACGAAGACCCTCAGGTGCCCAATTATGTGAGCGATTCCTTATTGGCTAGAGATGTGATGCTCCTTGCGGGCACCACCTTGGCTATCGAACCCATGATATGTGAGGGTAGTGCCGAGACGGAAGTGCTGGATAATAAGTGGACAGTCGTAACAAAGGACCGTAGGCTTTCTGCACATTTTGAACATACGGTAGTGGTTACAGATACAGGTTGTGAGGTACTTACAAGGGAATAGATGAGCGTGTATGGGTAAAGAGGAGCCTATTAAGGTAGAGGCGGTTGTAAAAGAGGCCCTGCCAAACGCCATGTTTAAGGTAGAGTTGGAAAATGGCCACCAGGTTCTGGCGCATGTCTCCGGCAAGATGAGGATGCATTTCATACGAATCCTGCCGGGGGATAAGGTAACCATAGAGATGTCACCATACGACCTGGATAGGGGGAGAATAATTTACCGTCAGGCTTAACACCTGAAACAGGAAGGACTTTGATCAGACGTATGAAGGTAAGGTCTTCAGTAAAACGTATTTGTGAGCATTGCAGGATAATCAGGCGGAAGAATGTGGTCCGCGTTATCTGCACTAACCCGAGACACAAGCAACGCCAGGGATAGCAGAGGAAAGGGGTCTTTATGCCTAGGATTGCGGGAACAGATATACCTCCTGACAAACCGATTGTTGTTTCGCTTACCTATATATATGGTATAGGAAAAACTCTCTCCGGAAAGACTCTGGAGGCCCTGAATATAGACAAGAACCTTCGTGCAAAGGAGCTGCATGAAGATCAACTGAGCACCCTGGGCGCCTATATAGAAAAGAACTACGTTATCGAGGGTTCTCTCAGGCGTCAGGACAATCAGAACATATCCCTGTTGAGGAACATAGGCAGCTACCGTGGCTTGCGACACAGGATGGGTCTGCCCGTGAGGGGCCAGAGGACGAGCACCAATGCCCGCACAAGAAAGGGTAAAAGAAGGACCGTGGCTGGAAAGAAGGGGACTGAAAAGGTTAAATAAATGGGCGTTCTGTTGCAACAAGATACGGAATATGGTGTTGAGGCACTCTCTGATGTACTGACTTCCTCCAGGGAGTTTCTTCGTCCCCTCAGGTGGGAAGGTCCTGACGGGGGTATTAACCGGAGTGAAATGAAGAAGTTCCGGGAGACGGTTGGTTTCTCCTCGCACATCCTGCGCGTGGTCAAGGACATGCTGGATGATGCCCCGGTGTTTCTGGAGTGTTCATGCGGTAAATCGTATCTTGCCTTTGTTCTGAACCGTGTGCTGAGGGAATTATATGGTCTGGACTGCACGTTTTATGGGGTTGACGTCTCTGGGGCCCTTGTGGAGAAGTGCCGTAAGATTGCCATGTCGCTTGATTATGATAACATGAGTTTCACGAAAGGGCGTACGCTGGAGTTCGACGTCCCGGAAGGTAAAAAAATAGACATAGTCCTTGCCCTCCATGCCTGTGACACCGCCACAGACGAGGCCATAGCCAGGGGCATAAGATCAGGTGCCAGATACATTATGGTAGTACCCTGTTGCCAAAATCAGCTCAGGGGCCAGATAAGGTCTACTCAGCCGTTAAAAGACCTTACGGATTTTGGCCCTCTGCGCTATCGCTTTGCAGACCTCCTTACCGAGAGCCTAAGGGCACAGGTCTTGAAGGGGGCCGGTTATTACGTTGAAATCCATGAGGTAGTCCCTCCCACGGTGACACCAAAGAACCTTGTCATTACGGCCAGAAGGCTAAGGTCCGGGAAGAAGAGGGGGATGGGTAGTTATGGGAGGTTGTGTCGGCAGCTCGGCGTCCGTTCTATTTTAGAGGATTTTCTTCCTGAACTTTTCCATGGGGAGGATGGTTAATGGCCAAGGCGGGCAAGAAGATACGGCGTAGCGTCACCAGGGCGGTCGCCCATATAAAGGCCACCTTTAATAACACGTTCATTAATATAACAGACTTGAACGGAGAGACCATGTGCTGGGCATCGGCGGGTACAGTGGGATTTAAAGGCTCCAGGAAGAGCACCCCCTTTGCTGCGCAGAAGGCCGCCGAGAACGTGGCAGATAAGGCATTAAAGCTGGGGGTGTCAGAACTTGACATAAAGGTCAAAGGGCCTGGTTCAGGCAGGGAATCTGCTATTACGGCGCTCCAGGTGGCAGGGCTTAGTGTAAAGTCGATAGAGGACGTCACGCCATTGCCGCATAACGGCTGTCGCCCCAGGAAGAAGAGGAGGGTGTAGTAAGATATGGGCAAATATACCGGGCCGTCCTGTAGGTTGTGCAGGCGAGAAGGGACGAAGCTGTACCTTAAGGGGAATCGTTGCTTTACCGTGAAGTGCCCCGTTACGAAGAGGAAGACCGTTCCCGGGCCACACTTCTGGCGCAGAAGCAAGATGTCCAAATATGGGGTACAGTTCAGGGAGAAGCAGAAGCTGAAAAGATTCTACGGCTTGATGGAGAGACCTTTTAGAAGGTATTTCGAAAAGGCCGAGCAGCAAAAGGGTAATACGGGAGAGAACCTGCTCATACTACTGGAGAGGAGGATAGACAATGTGCTCTATCTCCTTAGCTTCGCAGCGTCCAGAAAGGAGGCGAAGCAGATAATAGGCCACGGCCATATTATGGTAAATGGTAGAAGGCTTGACATCCCTTCCTACCTTGTGAGGGTCGGCGATGTTATTAAACCGGTGGCGAGGAAGCAGAGCATGGACATGGTAAAGACCAATGTCCAGAGCTATGTCTCGCGCTTTGATTCACAGTGGCTGGAGCTGGATAAGGACACCCCACAAACCAAGGTACTTAGACTGCCGGCAAGGGAAGAGGTTTCCGCTCCTATACAAGAGCAGTTGGTGGTTGAGCTCTGTTCTAAATAAGGTTGTGCAAGAAAGGGCTAAAAAAGCTTACCCTTAGGCTAAAATAAGCTTTTAGATGGGAGGTGCATATGCGAATTCGGTGGAGAGGTTTTGAACTACCGACTCGCATTACAGTAGACCAGGAGACGTTGACCGATACGTACGGGAAATTTACCGCAGAACCCTTTGAGAGAGGCTACGGGATTACCATTGGTAACAGCCTCCGAAGAGTTTTGCTGTCGTCCCTGGAGGGTAGTGCCGTTACTTGCGTGAGGTTCAAGGGGATAAAGCATGAGTTTACCCACATCCCTGGAATCGTTGAGGATGCAACAGACATTATACTCAACATCAAATCCATTATCATAAAGCTTCAAGATGACCAGCCGAGAAAGATCAAGATAGACGCCCGTAAGAAGGGTGAGGTAAAGGCGAAAGACATTATAACGGAAGGTGACGCCGAGATAGTAAATCCTGACCTTCATATAGCGACTCTTTCTGATAACGTGGATTTTGAGGTTGAGATGGAGGTGAAAAAGGGACGCGGCTACGTAACGGCTGAAGAAAATGAGCCGGAGGAACCGGAGATAGGTCTGGTTACCGTTGATTCCGTATTTTCTCCTGTTAGAAAGGTTAAGTTTCACACAGAGGATACCCGGGTAGGCAGGAAGACAAACTACGACAAGCTGATTATGGAGATATGGACCAACGGTATCGTCGCTCCGGAAATGGCGATGGTGGAGGCGGCCAAGATATTTAGAAAGCATCTCAACCCCTTTATACAGTATTTTGACGTAGGGCGTGAGCTGCCGCGTTTAGACGTGAGGCCCGATCTGGAAGTTGCCGAGCCGAAGGGTGAGATAACAGACGAACTTCAGGCAAAACTGGATAAACTAGTCACGGACCTTGACCTCTCTGTGCGCGCATCCAATTGTCTTGAGGCGGCAAACATAAAGACGATAGGGGAACTGGTGTCTCTTACAGAAGACGAGGTGCTGTCGATAAGGAACTTTGGAAGGACGACACTGAAAGAGGTCAAGAAAAAACTGGCACAGCTTGGCTTGTCTTTTGGCATGAAGAATAAAGAAAAGGCTGGTACGCATGAGGCATAGAGTTAGAGGGAGACATCTGAGCAGGACCTCGAGCCACAGGCTTGCTTTGCGTCGTAATCTGGCTGCAAGCCTGTTTACCCACGGTAGAATTATTACTACTATGCCCAAGGCTAAGGAGGTAAGACCGTTTGTAGAGAGGCTAATCACCCTTTCAAGAAAGGCCGTCTCAAAGAGGGACACAGACAGGCCCGCTTATGTCCATTATTATCGTATGGTCTTGTCAAAGCTCCAGGATAAGGAGTTGACCAAGAAGCTGATGGGTGAGGGCAAGTGGCGGGAAGACGGGGGCATAGCCCAAAGATATTTGACTAGAAATGGGGGTTATACCAGGATAATCCGTCTCTCCGGGAGCAGATTGGGTGTGCTTACGGGTGGTAAGGTAGGCAAGATCCCCGAGTTGGAATATAAGATGGAGGGTGTAGACAGAAAACTCCGCCTGGTGGGAAACCGTTTGGGGGACAATGCAAACAGGGTTATCTTTGAACTGGTTGAGGCCGCCGGAGAGGAATACAAGGAAGAAGTAGTTGAGGCAAAACCAGAGGCGCCGAAGGTAGAACCAAAGAAACCCGGGCGGAGAAAGCCCCGGGCGGCAAAGACCGGTGAAGCAAAGGCTGAAGCGGCACAGACCAAAGAAAAAAAGGCCGAGAAGCCTTCCGCCCGCCCTTCAGCCGCAGGCAAGAAGGTCGAAGAAAAGACCGAAGTGAAAACCCAGAAAACACGGGAAACCAAGAAACCGCAGGCAAAACAAGAGGCACAGAAGAAACAGAAAGAAGATGCGGAATGAAGGCATGTGTGTTCTGTAAGATTGTCAATGGAGAGCTACCGGCAACCAAGCTCATAGAGGACAAAAAGGCAGTAGCCTTTCTGGACATAAATCCGGTGAACCATGGCCACATCCTTGTTGTACCCAGGAAACACTACGAGACCGTAATGGATATCCCTGGAAAAGAGCTGGGCAAGGTGATGGAAATGGTACCACCCCTGGCCAAGGCCGTTACTGAGGTCACCAACGCAGACGGCCTGAACGTCTTCCAGACGAACAAGCCCTGCGCCGGGCAGACCGTCCCCCACGTACACGTTCATATAATCCCGAGACATAAGAACGACGGGTTCCACTTTGGTTGGAGGCAGGGTAGGTATTCCGAGGGTGAGATAGATAGAATGCAGTGGGGCATCCTTAAGGCCCTGGGAGAGTAGTTAAATAAATGATATTGTGAGGTCCATAGGTATGCCCAGGAACTTTAGCTGGCTTTTGCGGGATGAGATAGCCGGTATGGCGTGGCCCGCCTCTACGATAAACGATTTTGAGTCCCTCAAAGAATGCGATATAGACGCAATAGTATCCCTTACCGAAAATCCCCTCAATAATGCCTTCATCGAGGAATTTGGTTTTGAGTATAAGCACGTCCCCATCGAAGACCTGACCGCACCTTCCCTTGGACAGATTGACGAGTTTGTAGAATTTGCCGTCAGGATGAAGGAGATGGGCAAAAAGGTGGTGGTTCACTGCGGTGCGGGTATAGGCAGGACTGGCACCATGCTTGCCTGCTACCTGGTGCACGGGGGCTACAGCGCCAAAAAGGCCATCAACGAGGTGCGCAGGAAGCGCCCCGGCTCCATCGAGACCGTAGAGCAGGAAGAGGTTGTAATCAGATACGCAAAAAAACTCGCAAAATAAATCCTTCCGTCCGCCTGTCCAGCCCTTGTTGACTAAAAAAACATGTACATCGGGTCAAGTTCTTCGGCCTTGATAAAACATTCCTCAGCCTCTTCGGGCCGCCCCAGGTCTTCAAGCGTTATAGCCTTGCTGAACCATGCATCGGCATAGTTTTGATCGATCTCGATTGCCTTGTCGAAGCATTCGATGGCCTCCTGGTTCTTCTCTAACGTGGCCAGTGTCATGCCCTTGTTGAACCATCCCTCAGCGCCATTCGGGTCGATTTCAATAGCCTTGTTGAAGCAATTGAGGGCCTCTTGATATTTCTCCTGCATCACCAGCGCATAACCCTTTTTATTCCATGTCCAAGCGAGTTTTGGATATATCTCAAGCGCCTTGTCATAGCACTCAATAGCCTCATCATTCCTGTCCAGTTCCTGCAGGGCCGCGCCTTTCCCGGACCACGTGGCGAAGTTATCTGGTTTAACCTCAAGCGCCCTGTCGAAGTACCCAATGGCTTCTTCAGGCTTACCCGACGCCACCAGAGTATGTCCCTTACCGGCCAGTGCCATGGATTCGTTCGGGTTGATATCAAGCGCCTTGTCGAAGCACTCAATGGCCTCTTCGTATCTGCCCAAGGTGTAGAAAGACATGCCCTTGTTGGCCCACACCTCAGAGAGATTGGGGTCCATCTTGAGCGTCCGGTCATAGAAGCTAATGGCCTCCTCGTCCCTGCCCAGTTTGCTCAGTAGCAGGGCCTTCCCGTACCATCCCAGGATGAAATTCGGGTCAAGCTCCATCGACTTGTCATAGCATTCAAGGGCCTCCTGCTGCCTGTCCAACATTACCAGAATATCGGCCCTGCCGCACCATGCCGGCGCGAAATCCGGGGAGACCTCAAGCGCCTTGTCGGAGTATTTAAGCGCCTCCTGGGCCCTGCCCATGCTCTTCAGGCTCGAGCCCTTGGCGCTCAACGCCCTGAAGTACCTCGGGTTAATCTTGATGGCCTTATCGAAGCATTCGATGGCCTCCTGGTCCATGTTTAACATGTGCAGGGCCAGGCCCTTGTTATTCCATGGCATGGCATCGTTCGGGTCAATCTCCAGCGCCCTGTCGTAGCACTCAATGGCCTCCCGGTATCTATCCATGTCGCTAAAGACCAGACCCTTGTTGTTCCATGCAATGGCGTCGTTTGGGTCTAGCTCCAGCGCCTTGTCGTATGCCTCAAGGGCCTCTTCATACATGCCTACATCGGTCAGGTCCATGCCCTTGTCGAACCATTCCCTTGCAGTCTCCGCCTGAGCGACTTGCTGCCCTATCAGGATGATAGCCGTTGCTGCGGTTAATATTAAGAACCTGCGAAACCATGTATTGACGCGCATAGTTACCGTCTCCTGAGCCTTAATGGATTTTGTATAAGTGTATGTAGAACTTCACATCGTCACACCGCCGCATCAATATAATTGATGCCGGTCTGACGGTAGTCAACTTTTTTGAACGTGGCGCTACTCTCCCTGTCCGTCTACTGCGCTCTTTGCCTCTTTG
The DNA here is from genome assembly GCA_030623665.1 of Planctomycetota bacterium. Lineage (GTDB taxonomy): Bacteria > Planctomycetota > Brocadiia > Brocadiales > Bathyanammoxibiaceae > Bathyanammoxibius. The sequence continues at coordinate 2,237 of JAUXLO010000024.1, read as the reverse complement.
TATTCGGGCAGTTCTGAGAGGGGTATGTTGTTGTCTTTGCTCCAATCCGGCACGTGCTTGGGGTCTATTTCCAGGGCCCTTTCATAGCATGACAGCACCTCAATGGGAGTCATACCCATTTTGCCCAGGAGCCAGCCCTTGCTGCTCCACGCCCAGGGGTCCTTCGGGTCGATCTCAAGTGCCCTGTTGAAACATTCAAGGGCCTCCTGGTTCCTGCCCAAATTGACCAGGGCCGTACCCTTGTTGAACCATGTGTCGGCGTAGTCTGGGTCAAACTCCAGTAGCTTGTCGTAACATTCGATGGACTCCTTATCTCTGCCCAAGGATGTCAGGACCCTGGCCTTATACTTCCATGCCAGGACGTACTCCGGGTCGATCTCAAGCGCCCTGTTGTAGCATTTAAGGGCCTCCTGATGCCTGTCCGACATTGCCAGGATTGTTCCCTTGCTGCACCAGGAAATGACGTCATTGGGATCAATCTCAAGCGCCCTGTCATAGCATTCCATGGCCTCTTGCAAGTTGCCTAACGCGACCATGGCTCCACCCTTGTTACTCCATGCCGTGGCAAGCTGCGGGTTAATCTCCAGTACCTTGGTGTAGGATTCAGCGGCCTCCTGATAATTACCCAACAGGTTAAGGGATGTGGCCCTGTTGTACAGTGTTTCGAGGTCGTTTGGTTCGATCTCCAGCGCCCTGTCGTAGCATTCAATGGCCTCTTGATACCTGTCCAGGTTCTGTAGGGCCATGCCCTTGCCGCTCCATGCGTCGAGGTGCTTTGGATTAATCGTTAGTGCCGTGTCGTAGCATTTAACCGCTTCCTCATATCTGCCCAGGTCATCCAGTATCACCCCCTTGACGAGCCATGCCTGGAAGAACTTTGGATCAATATCCAATGTCCTGTCAAGGCATTCAAGGGCCTCCTGAGGTTTACCCGACATCTGCAGGGAGCTGCCCTTGTTGAGCCATGCCGTGGCAAACTTTGGATCAATCTCCAGCGCCTTGTCGTAGCACTTGACGGCCTCCTGATAGTTGCCCAACACCTGCATGACCGCGCCCTTGTTGGTCCACGCCTGCATCAGCTTCGGGTCAATCTCCAATGCCTTGTCGAAACACTCGAGTGCCTCCTGATACTTGCCCGCGTTGAACATGTCAATGCCCTTGTTGTACCATCCCGGGGCGTTTTCTGCCTGTGCGATTTGTGGGCAGATTAGAAGAATGGCTGTTATTGCAGAAAAGATTAAGAACTTTTTGGAACACATTTTAATGTGCATTGTTACTTCTCCTGGTTATTGGAGAGTTTGTATGGTGCGTCGAGACACACCTTATGAGACGCTGTCTTTTCCTTCATATAGATGGGCTATTTTCCTTGCGGTGCGACTTCCTCTAGAGTCGCGAGCACGGCCAATGGGTCAATTTCAATTGCCCTCTCGAAGCATTCAAGGGACTCCTGAGACCTGCCCAGCGCTTCCAGAGCAGCAGCCTTGCCACACCATGGAGGGACGTACCTTGGGTCAATCTCCAGTGACCTGTCAAAGCATTCGATGGCCTCCTGATAGCTATCTAACTCACCCAGTGCCCAACCCTTGCAGAACCATGACTGTTCGTCATTTGGGTTGATCTTAAGTGCCTTGTCGAGGCATTTAAGAGCCTCCTGATACTTACCCAACTTGTTCAGGGACCAGCCCTTGTTGGACCATGCCATGCCATACCTTGGGTTAATCTCCAGCGCCTTGTCAAAGCATTCAACGGCCTCCTGATCCCTGCCCAACCGGCTTAGAACCCAGCCCTTGTTGGTCCATAGGTCGGGGTGCTTTGAATTAATCGTTAGTGCCTTGTCGTAGCATTTAATCGCTTCCTCATACCTGCCCAGGTTCTGTAGGGCCACCCCCTTGTTGTACCATGCCATATCATACCTTGGGTTAATCTCCAGCGCCTTGTCGTAGCATTTAATGGCCTCCTCGTACTTGCCCGAGTCCGATAGGTCCGCGCCTCTGTTTAGCCATCCAGCGGCATCCTGTGCCCGGGCATCTTGTGAGCCAATCAGGATAACAGCAGTTATTGAGAGAAGGATTAAAAACTCTCCAGACCATATTTTAATGTCCGTCATTACCCCTCCCGATCGTTGGGTAGTTTGTAAGGTGCATCAAGGCAGCACACACTGCGTCACCACAAGGTATTTTTTGTAGGGGCAGGTCTTCAGACCTGTCCGCATCGGCACGTTGAGACCTACCCTACGT
>JAUXLO010000055.1 GCA_030623665.1 Planctomycetota bacterium | reverse complement strand
GGACGACCTCATCGAGCGCACAAAGGCGGAGTTGAGAGGGGAAAACTGCCGGTACGAGGAGAAGATCAAGATAGTCGGCCATAGCATGGGACACTGGGTGGTATGGCAGGCCTTGCAAGACATAAACCTCCACAACCTGGGCCCGGTGGTCACCGGTGCAGCCCCGGAGAAACCCGTGTGGTTACCCTGGTTCCAGACGTTCGGCGCCTCTGTAGGGCAGGTCACAACCTGCGGCAGGTTTAAAGAAGAGACCGATATCACCGGCCACAGCTACGTCTTTGACAGTAGTGACGTTGACGCCCTCCTGGGCCCCTACTGCCCGCGCTGAGAGACTTTCTGCCTTCTTGCAGAGGTCTTGTAACGCATGTCATTCCGCACTTGATGCGGAACCCATCCTGCGAAAGTGGGGATTCCTGCTTCCGCAGGAATGACATATTGAGGTTGATATCCTCTGCCGGTGACTTGTGCAACACTTGCGATGTCATATTGGGGTTGATTTCCTCACCATGGCGTTGTAAGATTCGTGCAAATTACCTGTCATTAACCTGGAGCCCGAAGACATGCAGAACTATAAGCCGAAATGGTCAATCCTTGCCATCGCCTCCCTTGCCATGGGCGTGTTGGCCATCGTCGTCTTCTTTCTGCGGATAAACCTTGCCATCTTCGTAATACAGATACTCCTGTCAATCGGCGCAATCATTACAGGTTACCTTGGGATGAAAGCGACTCGTGCCTATCCGCTGAGGGGCCATTATCTCGCTTACGCCGGCATGGTGTGCGGCGCCAACGGCCTGTTCTGGGTCATCATAAACGCCATCTTCAGCCTGTTCAGGTAAGGTTAACCTACCGTGGATGTAAAGACATTCGTCGAATTACTTAGCAAATTACTCGGTAAAAAAATTCGTTTAGATAGATATCAAGATGAGGCTGTGAGCAAAGTAGTTGTGAAAGGTTAAAGAAATAAAAGGGGGTTAAAATGACCGTTCAAGGGAAACAGATGGAGGGGAAAGTCTTTCCAGTAAAGGTAAAACGACCTATTCATCCAATATGGTTAGCAGCTCTTTGGGGTGTGGAAGCTGTCTTGCTTGTAGCAGGTGTAGTTGCAGGAAACCCAACGCTACTGGCGTACGTACAGCCAGTAAGTATCGCTTTCGTAGTATTAAATTGCATATTCTTATTCCGTTTGTGGCAACTGGCTCAAATGAGCGATTTGCAGATCAAGAAACCCTCTCCAGGGAAAGCAATTGGGTTTACTTTCATTCCTTTTTTTAACCTTTACTGGGTGTTTATTTTGTACAGGAATCTGGCACTACACCTGAACCACCTGACCACGGACAACAAAATCTCTGTAACACTTCTTACTGTCGGTGTTGCGCTGGTCGTAGCTCTTGGTATTATAGTCCCTGCAGGTGGAATAATTGTGATGATCGTTAATTTTCAGTTTTACAGGGCTGCAAAAGAGCTACTGGAGAAAGAACAAAGAGGATATCCCACCGTTACATAAATGAGGGATGCATCCCGGCACACCATATGTCGTAGAGTGTCATTGCGAGCGAAGCGAAGTCATGCCTGGGAAACGACGTCATTTTATCCGATGTCGGTGTCGTCAATTAAGTGAAATTTTACGGATATGCGTAGAAATTATAAACACCAGCAATTATAATCTGTCAGTTAGTCTATGCACCTCTTTCCGCAGGTCTGATTTATAAAGTAAGGACAAAACCATAATAGGGCATCATCATAATGAAACACGCGCTTGCAATCCTGACGGTACTAATGCTGTGTTCGTGTGCCTCTATCGAACCGACGCCTGAGACATTTCCACCGGGTTACACCGGACCTGCCATTTTGGAAGCTACCCCCTGGTCGACGGTGTTGGTCAGCGGCTCGACCGGATACATCTACGTCAAGGTAATGGATGAGAACAAGAATCCACTGCCCGGCCAGACGGTAACCGCCAGCTTTGAACCTGGTGGTGATGATGTAGCTTACTTCGAGAGAGACATGGGTAATCCTGTAACGAATGAAAAGGGTGATGCGGTGTTCTATGTCGTAGGGACGGGCTACCAGGGCAATACCAAACTAAATTTCCGCTGTGGGGACGCATCTACCAGTGTGTATGTCTGGACCAGAGGCAACAGCCCGTTTGAACCGCCCAGTTAACACAGACCAGAGCCTTTCGGGCGACGAATTTTAGTAAAAGTTTTGCAGGTGCGTCATTACATGATAGAATGTGGGTGTTCTGAATGATTAAATGTTTCTAATGAGGAGAAGGTTTTTTAATTAGCTGTAATCTACGGAGAAATCATGGCTGACATGGTTTTAGCTTCTCATAATATTTCTGTTCCGTCATTGCCGTTGCTTCCCCGCTTTTCCTTCCAGGGTTTTACCTGAATGCTCGCCTGACACCCCTGGTCCAGGGGCACTCCCGAGGATTGTTCCCGTAACCACGTTTAGATTGTTGTTTCCATTTAGATTTTTTTCAGGCGTCTCGCAAGTTCATTGCTCAGGGGTTGCGCCACTTTTTACTTGCACAACATCTTGGCGAAAGTCCGCGAATATAGGCCAGATGCCTTACAGTTCTTAATAATCGAAAGAGGAGGTTTACGTGAGGGCCTTTTACATAGCTGCAATTCTTTTATCCATTTTACCGTGGGGGTGTGACGGCGAGCCCGTTGAAGGGGTTTCTAAGGCCGACCCTCCCAGGGCAGCGAGGCGGTTCGAGTTCTCATATTCGGCAGATATCACGAATATCCCCGGAGATGCGAAAGACGTCCAGGTCTGGTTTCCGATACCACAGTCTGATGCAAACCAGGAGATAAGCGATTTGCAGATAAAGACCCCTGTGGACTACGGGGTTTACACCGAGCATGTGTATGGCAACAAGATGGGCTATATACATGTAGAGGGGGATCCGCCGTCAGACGTCCCCATATCACTGGGTTTTGAGGTGATGCGCTACGAGGACCGTGGCGAAGATAATTTACCATCTCCAGCGGGAGATGTCAGCCAATTCTTAAAACCCTCTCGCCGCGGTGCCATAACCCCTGAGGTAAATAGGTCTGCATCGCGCATCGAGGAGACCCGAACGGGGCCGGAGGACAGGATAAAAGGGGTCTATCGGTATGTGCTGGACAACATGGAGTACAAGAAGGAGGGGACGGGGTGGGGCCACGGCGACACGGCCTGGGCCTGCAGCGCAGGATACGGCAACTGCACCGACTACCATGCCCTCTTCATCGCCCTGTCTCAGGCCCTGAGAGTACCTGCCCATTTTGACATGGGCTTCCCCCTGCCGCCAGATGAGTCTGAGGGTGCCATAGGAGGCTATCACTGCTGGGCACATTTTTATATCCCGGAAAAGGGATGGGTCCCGGTGGACGTCTCCGAGGCCGATAAGAATCCCGCTCTCAGCGACTACTTCTTTGGGGCACATGACCCCAACAGGGTAAAATTCACCACGGGACGTGACATCATACTGGAGCCGGGACAGAAGGGCGAACCCCTTAACTACTTCATCTACCCCTACGTTGAGGTGGACGGTATCCCATACGAGGATATTGCCCTGAACTTTCATTTTAGAGACCTCAAGGAGTAGACAGGGGCAGCCTGCACGGCACCCGCTTGTGTAAAAGTCGGTTGCAATGGGTGTAGCTTGGGGTAAAATACCCATGCGTCGTTTCCAAAAAAGACCTCCTGAGGGGAAAATATATGGGTTCATCCTGTGTCATCCTTAGTGCCTGCAGGACCCCAATAGGTGCCTTGAACGGCCTTCTCGGTGCCCTTCCCGCCACAATGCTGGGTGCCACTGTGGTTGGTGAGGCCCTAAAAAGGTCAAGAAATATAGAACCAGAGGACGTGGGCCAGGTCATAATGGGAAATGTACTGTCCGCCGGGCTAGGCCAGGCACCGGCCAGACAGGCCGCCCTTGGTGCAGACCTGCCCCCATCGGTCTCTACCCTTACGGTGAACAAGGTATGCGGTTCGGGGCTGAAGGCCGTTATGCTTGGGTCCCAGTCGATATCTGCCGGCGAGACGGAGGTGGTGGTTGCCGGCGGCATGGAGAGTATGAGCCGCGCACCTTACATACTGGACAGGGCCCGCACCGGCTACCGGCTGGGACACAGTTACCTTATAGACAGTATGGTGAGAGACGGCCTCTGGGACGTATATAATAACTACCACATGGGTACCGCCGCCGAGCTGATGGCAGAGAGGTATAAGTTCTCGAGAGAGGACCTTGACAACTATGCCATCCGGAGCTACGAGAAGGCCCTGGAGGCGCAGCGGGAAGGTCTTTTTGATGGAGAGGTAGTATCCGTGGAGGCGCCGGGCGCTGACGGAGAGCCGGTCGTTGTAAAGGAGGACGAATGCCCCGGGCGATTTGACAGGGACAGGATGCTTAAACTGTCACCGGCCTTCAAGGATGGCGGACGGCTTACACCCGGAAATTCTTCTGCAATAAGTGACGGTGCGTCCGCCCTGGTGCTGGCCTCGGAGGAGAAAGCCAAAGACCTCGGCATAAAGCCGATGGCAAGGATAACAGCACAGGCCGAGGCGGGACTGCTCCCGGAGTTATTTTCTCTCGCACCGGTTACTGCCATAAGGGGGCTTCTTAAGAAGACGGGGCTGGCCGTGAAGGATATCGACTTGTTCGAGATAAACGAGGCCTTTGCCTCCACATGCCTTGTCATTTCCCAGGAGCTTGAGGTGGACCCCGACAGGCTTAACGTAAAAGGCGGGGCGATTGCCCTTGGCCACCCGATAGGCGCAAGCGGTGCAAGAATACTTACCACGCTGATTTACGCCATGAGGGAACGCCAGGCAGAGAGGGGTGTAGCCGCTCTGTGTATCGGGGGAGGTGAGGCGGTTGCAGTGGCGGTAGAGGCGGTGTAGCATAAGACAACAGGTCTTGTAATATAAGCTGACAGTCGTTCAGCAGCCGGGCTTATCTGGGATTGATACGGAGATATGGGAATGGATATCAAGCGCGTAGGTGTAGTAGGCGGTGGTCAGATGGGCCAGGGTATTGCCCAGGCCATAGCCACTGCCGGGATGGAGGTTATCCTTGCAGACCTGAGCGAGAGGCTTATTAAAAAGGCCATGGAGCGCACCTCGTGGGGTGTACATAAACTCGTTGAAAAGGGTGTCCTCAAACCCAAACAGCAGGACGAGATATTGAACCGAATAGCAGGAACTGTCCGTCTGGAGGACCTGCGTGGGGCAGACTTTGTTATCGAGGCGGTCAGTGAGAACGAATCACTGAAGCTGGAGTTATTTGGCATGCTGGATACTATGTGTCAGCCGGAGGCCATTTTTGCCACAAACACGTCCTCGATACCCATTGCGAGGCTGGCCGAGGCCACCATGAGACCGGGAAAATTTGTGGGAATACACTTCATGAACCCTGCGCCCATAATAGAACTGGTGGAGATTATCCCGGGTCCTAAGACCTCGGAAGAGACCATTGCCGCCGCAAGGTCACTATGTGAGCGGCTGGGCAAGACCGCCATAGAGGTGAAGGATTCGCCGGGCTTTGTAGTCAACAGGATATTGGGGCCTATGATAAATGAGGCCGTCTGTCTCCTGCAGGAGGGGGTTGCAAGCAGAGAGGACATCGATAAGGCCATGACCCTGGGCACCAGACATCCCATGGGACCGCTGGCATTGGCGGATTTCGTCGGGCTGGACACCTGCCTGGCTATCATAGAGGTCCTTCACAAGGAAATGAAAGACGATAAATATAAGCCGTGCCCGCTGCTCAAGGAATACGTGGATGCAGGGAAACTGGGCAGGAAGTCGGGGGAGGGATTTTATAAATATAAATGAGGCTGGGCAAATTCTTCATACATGCATGCATGGACGGTCTTTTCCGTCTCGATGGCGGGTCTATGTTCGGGATTGTGCCCAAGGTGTTGTGGGAGAGGACGGACCCGCCAGATGATAAGAACCGGATCCTCCTCGCACTTCGTTCTTTGTTGATTCGAACTGGAGAGGCCAACATCCTGGTAGACACCGGTATCGGCGGTAAGGGCGACCAGAAATTTCGTGACATATACATGATTGACAGGAATCCGCCGCTGGAGGGCGCACTTGCCGCCCATGGCCTCACCCCGCAGGACGTGGATATGGTCATAAACACTCACCTTCACCTGGACCATGCCGGAGGGAACACCTGTATCGGTAATGAAGGCAGTATCGCCCCAGCCTTTCCCAGGGCCAAATATGTGATACAAAAGGGCGAGTGGGAGGATGCCACAAGTCCCGACGAGAGGACCATGGGTTCTTACATAGCTGACGACTTCGTGCCGCTTGAGCGCTCTAAGGGAACGGTAGAGTTTGTGGACGGGGCCGAGGTAGAGGTAGTTAAAGGGGTGTCCGTCATAGTAACGGGTGGCCACACGCCCTTTCACCAGTGTGTAAAGGTGGAGTCCGAGGGTGAAGTGGCGCTCTTTCTGGCCGACCTGGTGCCCACGGCCAGCCACCTGCCGCTGCCGTATACGATGGCATATGACCTCATACCGCGGGATACAGTCAGGGCGAAAAAGCGTCTCCTCAGACAGGCGGTGGATGAGGAGTGGCTGGTCGTTTTCCAGCACGACCCGAGGATAGAGGCGGGGTATCTGGCGTGGGAGGGTGAGAAGCCGGTGCTTCGAGAGGAGGTCAGGCTCTGAAGAAAAATCGAAACGAAAATCAATTTGTGAACCATGTAGTTAAAGACGGTGTAGCCACGGTGAAGATTAATAACCCGCCCGTAAACGCCCTCTCCGCGCAGGTGGTGAAGGAATTAGACAAGACGTTGGGGGAATTGGGCGATGCCAGGGTTATTGTCATTACGGGTGAAGGGAAGATGTTCAGCGCCGGGGTCGATATAAAGGAGCTGGCCGGGATTTCGTCAGAAGCGGAGGCGAGGGAGTTTAGCGAGGGCTGCCACCGGGTGTTCAGGAGGCTTGAGACCTCTAAGCGTCCGGTTATCGCTGCCCTTAACGGCCATTGTCTGGGCGGTGGTCTGGAACTGGCCCTTTGCTGCCATATAAGGATAGCGGCCGAGGGTGCGCGGATGGGACTGCCGGAGATAAACCTGGGCATAATCCCCGGGGCCGGCGGTACACAGCGCCTTCCCAGGGTGGTGGGGAATTCGACAGCACTTGAGATGATACTGACGGGAGAGCCCCTGAGTGCCGAAGAGGCACATGCCTGTGGGCTTGTGAACCGTGTCACAAAGTTTGAATCGCTGATGGACGAGGCCTTATTTCTGGCCAAAAGGATCGCTTCAAAACCCGCTCCGGCAGCCTCTCTCATAATCGAGGCCGTGGAGAGCGGATGCAACATGCCCCTTGAACTTGCGCTTGAGCTGGAGTCAAAACTCTTCGGGGATGTCTTTACAACCGAGGATAGTAAAGAGGGACTGAAGGCGTTCCTGGAAAAGCGCCCGCCGAAGTTTAAGAATAGATAACGCTGGGATGGATAATCCGTGAATATAATAGCCTGCGCAAGGCAAGTTCCTACACTGGAATCCACCATCAAGCCGCTCCCATCTCCCCCGTTTATTGACGCATCCGGAATTACGTACATGACCAACCCGTTCGATGAGTATGCGGTTGAGGAGGGCATACGGATAAAGGAAAGGCTGGGTGGCGGCGAACTGACCGTGGTGACCGTCGGTCCGGAGGGGGCGGACCAGATGCTGCTTAACGCACTTGCAATGGGCGCAGACAGGGCGGTGCATGTAAATGTCACGGAGAAAAACTCGCATCGGCTGGACTCCTTTGCAATCGCGTCCCTGCTCAGGGATGCGATTGATGAGAAAGGAAAGAAATATGACGTCATCCTATGCGGGAAGGAGGCGGTTGATAACAGGCAGGGCGCGGTAGGTATAGAACTGGCGGAGTTACTGGGGCTGCCCCACGTTGCGGCAGTAACCAAACTCGAGATAGATTCCGGGGCGAAAAAGGCCACCGCGCGCCGACAGATTGAAGGGGCATGGGAGATCGTGGAGTGTCAACTGCCCGCAGTGTTTACCTGCCATAAGGGCCTTAACGAGCCGCGCTACCCGCCCCTGCCGGGGATTATGAAGGCGCGGAAGAAGCCCCATAAGGATATTAGCGACGTTGAGATGCCGGCCGCAAAGCTGTCACTTAAAAAGCTCGAACACCTGCCCCGGAGGAAGACGGGTAAAAAACTGGAGGGTGATGTCATACAGATGACGGGGGAACTCCTGCGCCTGTTACACGACGAGGCCAGGGTAATTTAGCCTGTAGGGGCAGGTCGTAGATCCGCCTCAGGCGGAGCCCTGTGTGATGCCATAGGCACATCCGCCTTTGGCGTGACCTGCTCTTTTGGCTTAGTAGAAAGTAGCGTGCGTTTCTACGCACACTAACATTGCTTAATGTCATTGCGAGGGGCGAAGACCCGAAGCAATCTCATGGAGGGATTTGTATGAGGAAATATGAGATTACTTCGCTTCGCTCGCAATGACAGGCTGAGGCTAAGGATTGTACGCCATCCAATCCCTTCTCTTAAGGAAGAAGGGCTAAAGGGCTCGTAGAAATTCAGCAGTGCGTATCTTAATGCACCCGCGATACTTTTGAGGTTCTCTTGACAAAAATATGCCGCAAGAAATCCTGGTAATAACCGAACAGAGGGGCGGTAAGTTTAAAAACGTCAACCTTGAGGTTATAGGAGAGGCGCAGCGACTCTCTGGCGCCTGCGGGCTGGGCTTAAGTGTCTTCGTGCTGGGTCACAAGATTGATGGACTTGCCGGGTCTTTGGTCAATTACGGCGCCGGTGAGATACTGGTGGCGGATTCCGAAATTCTAAAGGACTACAACAGCCAGGTCTATGTCCACGTCCTGGCAGACGAGATTTCCAGGAGGGGAAAACCTGTGGCCATCCTTCTCCCCGCCACCGCTATGGGCAGGGATTTGGGTCCGAGGCTGGCGGCACGGTTTGGAGGTGCATACATGGCCGATTGTATCGGACTTGATATGGGTGCTGATCTCTTGTTGGAGGCAAGGCGGCTGGTATACGGGGGCAGGGTAATAGCCACCGTAGAGTGTGCTGACGCCCAATGTCAGGTCGCCACGCTCAGGCCGAATACCTTTGAGATGGCAAAGGAAATCAGCGTCAAGACGACTACCACAACCAAGATACAAGCCGCACCACCGACTGACCTTCGGGTTATCCTTAGGGAGATTGTCTATGAAAAAGAGCGCGGCATGGACATCGCCGAGGCCAGGGTGGTTGTCTCTGGCGGGAGGGGTATGAAGGGGCCTGAGAACTACGGGATACTTGAGGAGCTGGCCGGTCTTTTAGGTGGTGCGGTGGGCGCCTCGAGGGCGGCGGTGGATGCCGGTTGGAGGCCTGCCGACAGCCAGGTGGGCCTTACCGGTAAGACGGTCGCTCCGGAGCTCTATATAGCCTGCGGCATCTCCGGCTCCCCCCAGCATCTGGCGGGGATGGTGTCGTCCAGGTGTATCGTCGCCATTAACAAGGACCCCGACGCCCCCATATTCAAGGTGGCCGACTACGGCGTAGTAGGCGACCTC
>JAUXLO010000016.1 GCA_030623665.1 Planctomycetota bacterium | reverse complement strand
TAGAGAGTAACCTCCCCTATCCCGATTCTGAGGCCATAGCCCGCATGAAGAAGGAGCTGGGCGAGCGTGTGCCCTACGAGGTGAGGGGGAAGGTAAGTGTGGAAAGCATTGTTACGGTAGGCATCCCGGTTGTGGAGATCATAAATGTTGCTAAAGAGAAAGGGGTAGACGTAATAATCATGGGCACGCACGGCAGGACGGGTATAGCGCATATGATCGTGGGTAGTGTGGCAGAGAACGTGGTAAGGAGGTCGCTTTGCCCGGTTCTAACGGTACGCGAGCCTTGATATTCTTTCTGTTGGAAGGATGTGACGGAGGTATTTGAGACGCAGAGCGCTTTTTGTGACAAACTGACAAGACAGGAGGGCCGATGGAAATGGTTAGCGTAGAGATAAAGAAGATACTATGCCCGGTTGATTACTCTGTATGCTCTTCGGAGGCGGTGAAGTACGCGGCACATATCGCCGGTGAGGAGGGTGCTAAGGTGTATCTAATGCACGTGATAGATATCCGCGGTTTTGGCCATGAAAGCCCTCTTGACCTCGAAATGCCAAAGCCGACTGCGGAGGTCTTAGAGCGCATAAAAAAAGAGCTTAGTGAGAATTTGCTCCAAGAGAGGGGCGGAAAGAAGGTGGAGGTAGAGACCATCGTTGTGGTGGGTAAGCCTGTTGTAGAGATATTAAATACAGCTAAGGAACAAGGGATAGACATGATAGTGATGGGCACCCACGGCAGGACGGGTATACCTCATGTGGTTGTCGGCAGTGTGGCGGAGAACGTGGTGCGCAAGGCCCCTTGCCCCGTGCTGACTGTGCGTCATTCTTGATAACCATCTCCTTTGACTGCCCCAAAGGCGCTCCGGTGGAATTGCGTCACCCGGTTAAAAGTGCGGATCAGGAAATACTGAGTTCCGTATAGATCTTACATACAGAGGAGATAGATAAAGATGATCGACATAAAAAAGGTGCTGTGTCCCGTTGATTATTCCGTGTGTTCACAGGAGGCCTTTAAATATGCCGCACATATTGCCCGCACAGAATCGGCAAAGCTGTATCTTGTGCACGTTATAGACGTCCGTAGCTTCGGCCATGAAAGCCCACTTGATTCTGATGTGCCCAAACCAAGTGAGGATGCAATAAGGCGTATTAAGGAAGACCTTACCAAAAAAGCCGCCGATGAGGTGGAGGGAGTTGAGATAGAGCCCGTCGTTGTTGTGGGTGTGCCTGTAAAGGTTATCCTGAGTGTGGCAGAGGAGAGAAAGGTTGACATGATAGTGATGGGCACTCACGGAAGGACGGGTATTCCCCATGTGATTATCGGCAGCGTGGCCGAAAACGTGGTGCGCAAGGCCCCTTGCCCCGTGCTTACCATACGCCATGTCTGAGGGGGTGCGCCGCAATACGGATTAGAAGACACGCCTATGACGAAGGTCCCGAAACGCTTATGTCTTTTGTTCTTGCCAATGATGTTTCTCTCTTCCTGCTGGTGGTTCTCTAAGGGAGAAGAACCGTGGGAAGCCCCCGCCTTTAACCCTGCAGAAGCGGCCTTAAAACTCCAGGAGGACCCCATCATGGAAGCAGGTGGGGTGGAGAGACGCATCAGTATGGGTAACAGGTACTACCTTCGAGGCAAGGTAGAGGATGCCATCAGGGAATACGAACGGGCCTTGGAGTTAAACCCGAATAAAGTAGAGGCCTGGTATAACCTGGGCATTGCATATAGCATGAAGGGAATGCCGGAGAAAGCAGTTGGGGCATGGAAAAAGACCCTGGAGCTTGACCCTGCCCATGAGGATGCCCTTTACTGTCTCGGCCTCTCATATCTGGAGGAAGGAGACCCTGACAAGGCTGTTCGATATCTAAAAAGAGTACTGACCTTTAATCCCGAGGGCGTAATGGCATACTATAGCCTTGGCAATGCCTATCTTGCGAAGGGGATGTTTCGTGATGCGATGGGCTCGTACCGTAAGGCCTTGGACATTAACGAAAATTTTACTGAGGCACGCCTGGGCCTGGATAGGAGCCTGGCAGGATTGGGAAGGTTGGATGAGGCCGTAAAGGACGTTAAGTCTATCGTAGCCGCCTATCCCGGACTTCCCGATGCCCATTATACCTATGGTCTACTCCTGGAAAAGCAAGGACTGAAGGAGGAGGCAGAGAAGGAATTCCTCGAGGCCTCGAGGTTATTATCAGTAGGCATAGATACTGAAGAAGAGAAGGAAGAAGGGGAGAAAGAGGTTGCAGAAGAGGTAGTAGAGGAAGAAGAGGTTGTAGAAGAAGGTGGGGTTGTAGAGGAGGGTAAGGTAGTAGAACAAAGCGAGGTTGAAGAAAAAGAAACAATTGTAGAACAAGGTGGGGTAATGGAGCAGGGCGGGATTATAGAGAAGCGAGAGCTTGCAAAGAAAAAAGAGATTGAAGAAAAAATTGAGGCTGTGGAACAAGAAGAGGTTGTAGAGAGAAGCAAGGTCTTATACAGAGGTAAGGCTGTCGAGAAGGGCGAGGTCAGGGAACAAGTCAAGGCAGTAGAAGAAGGTGGGGTTGTGGAGCAGAAAGAAGGGATATTGACAGAATAGGTGGGAGAGATACAGGGGGCAGGCGTAGGTAGCGATGTATAAGTGAGTTGATAAGAATCCAGAGGCACCCCAAAATTGATAGATGTGTGGAGCGCTGGTTTAAAGGGACTGCTGATGGGGCGAAAGCGGGACTAAAGAGGCCGGTGTCGTATAAGACGAAAAGCCCCTTTCCTGGGCGGAGCAGTACTCCTGGTAGTGTACCAATGTCGCCCCGGCACCCCTTGAGTTCTCAAGTACGGAGGCCGCCGAGGTGTTTCTTACGGACCATGCCAGGTCCAGTCCAATAAATCTCATGGTGCCTTAGTCCTATCTGCTTGTCATTGTAGCATTAATCGACGTTTCGTGCCAACGCGGTCAGGACTCTATTTGACAGCGTTGAGGCGAATATGTTATATTTTCGACTTTACATCGAGGAGGAGGGTTAAGGATGAAGTCTAAGTTGTTGTATTTTTTTCTCTTGTCTCTGGCCGTAGTATTGTTTTCAGACGGAAATCCCATCTCTGCGGCAGAGACCCTTCCCGGCGGGATCCTGGGTGCCACAAAGGACGAGGTGCGGGCCAAAATGGGTTCGCCCACACATTATTACATCGAAGAGCATCATTCCAGAAGGCATTGGTACTTTCCGGTGGAGGATATAGACAAGGTACGTCCACAGTTGTGGGCTCAACCGAACATACCGATAGATGATGTTTTTCCTGCGGAAAAAAATGGCAAGAAGTTCTTGTACAGGGTACATTACGAGTGGGACAAGAGCCAGGAAACGCAACCGGTATTGAGGGTGACAAAGTGTTGGGTACATTTTAAGGATAAATCCGTTACACTTGCAGATGTGCCTGGCCTTGCACCCGAGTTCGATGTTGCCACTAAACCAGGGGTGTTGGTATATCAGCAGAGAAAGGTCCCTTCCGGCGAGGTTGTTGTGACCTTCTTAGTGCCGGAGAGCTCCGAGCTGGCCAGGACCATCAGTAGCAGCTTTAAGCCGCCCGTGGATGATTATGAGTGGTCCCCTTCTTTTCAGGTCATCCTCCGCGAGGGGGAGTCTGAAGAAATATCCCTCGAAAGCAAGGTCAGCGAGTTAGTGATAACGGTGGATAGCCAGATGAGGATAAATAAGTTGGCGAGGGTGTTCAGTATAAAGGACATAGCCAACCCGTTTCCCTCTTAGAGCTTGATTATTGTGTGGAGAGGGACGCGACCCGTCATGCGGGTCTTTTTTCGCTCAGTGCCCTGAAGTCACTGTAGCCCTTCTCTTTTGTTTGAACAGAAGACGGGCGCTGCAGGAACAATCTTTGTAGTGCCGCGGCCCTATGTGCGACCCTTGAATACGCCCGGTGCGGTCCCCCCGTCTAAGGTGGACCTGGTTGGGTTAAACGCTGCTCAGCTATAGGTATGGTAATGCTTATGCCCCCTCGAAGGTCCCCCACCCTGTAACCGGTCGTCATATCGTGCGGGTAGTGAGTCTCTAAATACTCAAGGATGTCCTCACGGATTGATTTCCTTTCGCCATGACATCGCAAACATGCCTTACTTATGTATACCGGCTTAATGAAGCGGTAGACCTCCTCTCCGTGAATCGTGGAGACCTCAGTATAAGGAAACCCCTTTGGATAGTCTGGTTCCTCAAACATCTCCAGGGCCGTTCTTTCCCAGTCATCCGGGGCATTCTTGGGATTTCTCAACAGCAGGCTTGTCTGCTTCATCTTTATCCCCGTGCTTAGGTTAAAGTAATTGCATACCTGTGTACCAACAGCCGCAGGCGTAAGTCCCTTGAAGTCGTAGTGCCCTCCCTCATAACATGTATTTATCTTGACCTGATTTATTGCTATAACGTCGCGCACCGTACTTAACAATTCTGCAAGCTTCTCGGCCAGATTATACAAGGCGGTGTCGGTTGTTATCGTATCTGATTCAGAGTACCGAATGTTATCGGCACCAATTGTTGCTGGGGCTGTTTCTGCGAGAAGAAAAAGCGTGAATAGTGTGACAATTACGAGTCTTTTGGTCATCTTGTCCAGTCCTTTTTGATGGAAACAGCAAGGTCATCTTCGAACGTGTCAAGGATGCGTGAACTTAGCATCGGGACCAAAATCTCCATTACCTTCTCTTGTAGGTCGTACGACGCGGAGAATTGCTTTTCTTTAAAAAGAAATTGTGTCTTTTGATACATGGTATACCACATAATGTGTCAAAAGCAAGCCCATAGTGTGTGGGTTGGGATAGGAACGGGGGTACCAAAGCCTGCTTGCTTTGTTTGCCTTAGAGGTTCCTCCTCCTCACTGTCAAAGCCATGCTCATGCATGGCGACCTTAATATATTGACAAGCGCCGTCAGAACCTATAATGTAAAAGATTGCCTTAATTGCGGGGGAATCAGGCTGTTGCGAGGCGGTGTAAGGACTGCTCCCGTAGCGTCTGTCCCTCGCCTCAGGGCGAACGAAAGGACAAGCGTCTGGTATGGAGACCGGACGCAACAAAGACTAAAAATGCCCCACATATCGCACAGAGTTATGGGCCAAGAGTGCTTGAGGCTCTTTTCTTTCACAAGGCCCTACTGGAAGACAGGCGCCGTTGCCCTGATGTTTATGGTCCTCTATACGATGGCCGTCGGGGCACAACTGGCCCTTGTAAAACCTATTCTGGACAAGTTTCCGGCAAAAAAGGCGAGTCTTGTCTCTACCCAAGCGGAAGGGGCACAAACCAAGGTACAGGGCACCTCCCCTCTCAACTGGAAGCAGGAACTGAAAGAGGGCCTTAAGGATGTGGCGCAGGTCAAGGAGCTCAAGGCCTGGGTGAAGACGATGACCAGCTCTTACACTAATATAGGCATCCTGGCCATTATCCTTGCCCCGGTAATCTTCTTGACCAATTACTTCCAGAACTATTTGAAACATTTCATAATATGGAGGGTGTACGTTGATATAAGTAACCGTCTCTGTGAAAGCCTCCTTCCTCAGTCACTAAGCTTCTATGACGGCAGGAAGAGTGGCGTCCTGTTGTCCAGGGTGATAAACGACCTCCAGGTTACACAGGTGGGCCTCATAGTGCTTTTCGGCGATGTGGTGCTCCTGCCCATGCGGCTTCTCTTGGGGCTGGGCCTGGCCCTGTACTTTAGCTGGAAATTGTTCTTGCTGGCCATAGTGGCCATGCCCTTCTTTCTACTGCCCATGGCCGTCTTTGGCAAGAAGGTAAGGAAGCATGGTGAGGCCACCTTAGAGCGTATGGCTCAGCTTACCGAGACGCTGAGAGAGATGCTAGCGGGTATCCGCATAGTGAAGGCCTACAGGATGGAACATGAGGAGAGCCGTGAATTCCGGAGGATTAATGAGGAATTCTTCCGAAAGAGGATGAAGGTAAATAAGGCCGTCATACTGAACGAGAGTTCCAATGAGGCAATGTATGCCTTAGGGATTGGTATCATAGTGATAGTAGGGGGTTATGTAATAAGCACGGGCAACGTAGGGCTGGGAGAACTCGGCGGATTCATGGCAGCAAGCATGCTGACCTTTAGGACTACCAAGCGCCTGTCAAGGAGCTACAACAGGCTCCAGGAGGCCCTGGCGGGGGCCGGGCGCGTATTTGAACTGCTTGACCTTGAGCCACAGATAAAAGACCTCCCACAGGCCGCAGAGCTGGAGGGGGTAAGGAAGGAAGTTGTCCTAAAAAATGTTGATTTTGCATACAGCAGCGACAAGATACTCTCTGACATAAACCTTGCAGTGAAGAAGGGCCAGGTGGTAGCCGTTGTAGGGGGGAGCGGCTCGGGCAAGAGCACACTCCTAAACCTTATACCCCGTTTCTATGAGCCTGACCATGGCACGGTGGAGATTGACGGTCAGGACATACGCCACTTAAAGGGGGCTTCACTCCTGAACAACATCGCCATCGTCACGCAGCAGACCTTTTTGTTTAATAGGAGCATTGCAGAGAACATCCGCTACGGCAGAAGGGATGCGAGTCAGAAGGAAGTGGAAGCGGCGGCAAAGGCCGCCTACATACATGACTTCGTCAACACACTGCCGAAGGGCTACGATACAGAGGTGGGCGAGCTGGGCGTGAGACTCTCCGGCGGCCAGCGCCAGCGCATCGCCATAGCCAGGGCAATACTTAAAAATGCGCCCATCCTCATACTGGATGAAGCCACCAGTGCGCTTGACTCCGAATCAGAGAAGGTCGTGCAGGAGGCCCTGAGTAACCTTATGAAAGGGAAGACCACCTTCATCGCTGCCCACCGACTATCCACGGTAAGACATTGTGACAAGATAGTGGTGCTTGAGGATGGCCGCATAGTAGAGATGGGCACACACGAGGAACTGGTGCAAAAGAAGGGCGAGTACTGGAGACTCTACCAGATGCAGATAGAGGGAGAGGCCGCATTTACAGCTAGAAAGTAGGTATGTGTCTGTAAGCCCATGTGAGTTGTTGTGTAACTCTGTACTTGCCCCTGCCCCTGATTCACTCAGGGGCCCGACACGGAATATGACGAATGTCATTCCGCACTTGACACGGAATCCATGGATTTGCGCCAGAGGCGGATGGCTGTTCACTCAGACAGAGACGAGCCCTGTCCCTATTATTGTTTGGCCCATTTTGGCGGTTCAGCAACATCCTCAAACACGATATTTAACAAAGGCCTAGTAATATAGATACCCCGAGAAGGATCTAAACCTCTACATGACGCAAAAGCCACGTAAATCTAACCACAAGAAAAACTCCATCATAGCACGGGGGATACGTGTACATAATCTGAAGGATATAGACGTGGAGATACCCCTGAGGAAGTTGATTGTGGTCTCAGGTGTTTCAGGCTCCGGCAAGTCCAGTCTGGTTTTTGACACCTTATTTGCTGAAGGGCAGCGGCGCTATGTGGAGACATTCTCTACTTACGCCAGGCAGTTTCTGGATAGGATGGACAAGCCGGACGTCGATCACATTGAGGGTATCCCGCCTGCCATAGCCATCCAGCAGAAGAATCCTGTAAAGAGCCGACGAAGCACGGTTGGTACCGCTACAGAGTTGAACGACTATCTCAGGCTGCTTTTTGCCCGCATCGGGAAGACGCATTGCGGGGGTTGTGGCCGTGTGGTAGAGAGCGACTCGGTCGAACGGGTCGTGGAAAGGATCTTAGCACTCGACCAGGGCACCCGGTTCTTGGTCACCTTTCCTATTGCCGTTAGCCAGAAGCTGTCCAGCAAGAGGCAGATAGCCATCCTCAAGGAGCAGGGCCTGGTGAGACTCCGTGCAGATGGCCGGTTGGTTGACCTGACGGAAGAGCCGGGGTTTAACCTCCGCAGTGCCGGGGCCGTGCAAGGAGTGGTGGATAGATTGGTGGTGAAACCGGGGATAAGGGAGCGCCTGGCCGACGCCCTGGAGACGGCCTTTCGCCTGGGTGCCGGTCACCTTAGGATACCCCTTTTGGATAGAAAAGAAGGGCAGGAATTAAGGTACAGCAACCGCTTCTATTGCGATTACTGCGGGATTGAACACCCTAAACCTACGCCCAACCTCTTTTCCTTTAACAGCCCCATCGGGGCCTGTCCTAAGTGTCAGGGATTCGGTAATACGATTGAGATAGACATGGACCTTGTCGTACCTGATAAAGGGAAGACCCTCCGTGAAGATGCCATACAGCCCTGGAGCACTCCTGCTTATTGCCACCTCTATGAAGAATTGGAAGATGCCGCCTCTACCTACAACATCCCGCTTGATGTCCCGTTTTACGAGCTGACAGCGGAGCAGGTGAAACTTATTATGGATGGCACACCGGAGTTCTGCGGTATTCGGGAATTCTTTGAATGGCTTGAGCACAAGAAATATAAGATGCACGTCAGGGTCTTTTTGAGTAAATACAGGGGTTATGTCATGTGCACCGACTGTAAGGGGACAAGGCTGAACTCCAAGGCCCTGAATGTGAAGATAAACGGGGCCTCCATGGGCTGTATATGTGCCATGACCGTGGAGCAATCTCGAGACTTCTTTCAGGATATAAAGCTCAACAGTTATGAGGAGGAGGTAGCAAGACTTATCTTTCACGAGATAAGAAAAAGGCTTGACTACATGGTGAGGGTAGGTCTTGGATATCTGACACTTGGCCGTCTTACGAGGACGCTCTCCGGTGGCGAGGCCCAGAGGGTAAACATAACCACGTCCCTGGGTTCTTCTCTTGTTAACGTGCTGTATATACTGGACGAGCCAAGTATCGGCCTCCATCCGAGGGATACCGATAGGTTGATAGCAACGCTTAAGTGCCTGAGAGACCTGGGTAACACGATAGTCGTTGTAGAGCACGACAGGGACATAATAAGCTCGGCAGACCAGCTGATAGACCTGGGTCCGGGGGCCGGAGACAAGGGAGGAAGAGTCGTCTATCAGGGTACAATTGAAAGACTTGCGAAAAGGAACGGTTCACTTACCGGTGAGTACCTCCTCGGTAAAAAAACCATTGCCATACCGGCTGTCAGGAGGAAGCCAACCGGCAGGGCGATAGTCCTAAAAGGTGCGTGCCAAAACAATCTTAAGAATATAGATGTAACCTTTCCGCTGAATATGTTTGCTTGTGTGACGGGTGTATCAGGTTCGGGGAAGAGTACGCTGATTGAGGACACCCTGTATGCCGCCATGAAGAAGAGGTTGGGTGGGTACCGTGGGATTGTGGGAAAACACCAAGACATTACCGGCGTGGACAATATCGGTGACGTGATGTTGGTAGACCAGTCACCGATAGGGCGAACCCCCAGGTCAAACCCGATTACGTATCTGAAGACGTTTGACGAGGTGCGGAGGCTATTTGCGTCGACAAGGGAGGCAAGGATAAGGAATTTAACGCCGAGCGCCTTTTCCTTTAATGTTGCTGGCGGCAGGTGTGACAGCTGTCGGGGGGAGGGGTACCGCAAGGTGGACATGCAGTTCCTTGCCGATGTCTTTGTCACTTGTGAGAAGTGTCGAGGCAGGCGGTTCCGGAGGGACGTGCTGGATATAAGGTACAGGCACAAGAACATACATGAGGTTCTCGAGATGACGGTTGAGGAGGCCAAGGAGTTTTTCAGGGACTCGTCTGCAATAACCAATGCCCTGCGTTGTCTGGAAGACACGGGCCTGGGGTACCTTCGCCTTGGTCAACCTGCAACGACCCTTTCGGGTGGAGAGGCACAGAGACTGAAACTGGCCAGCTTCCTGGCACAGAGGGGACGCAAGGATACAGTGTTTCTTTTTGATGAGCCTACCACAGGCCTGCACTTTGACGATGTAAAAAAGTTACTCGACTGCTTTCAGAGATTGATCCTTGAGGGACATTCGGTGATTGTTATAGAACACAATCTTGATGTGATAAAATGTGCTGACTATGTTATAGACCTCGGCCCTGAAGGCGGTGAAAGCGGCGGTTTCATTGTCGGCACTGGTACGCCAGAAAAAATTACCCGGTTAAAGAATTCATATACGGCAAAATATCTGAAAGAATATTTAAAGAAGTAAGCCCACAAAGTGCATGAAAACCCCTGTAGAAGTTGCTCCAATATCCCACATCATTCCGGGCTTTTTGTGGTGTCTGCTCTTGAGGAATAGAAGCATGTTTTTCGGGTTTTACGAACCTCTCGGCAGAGGGGGGGCAGGCAACGCCGGGTGGCGTACGGTCTTGGCAGTCCTTTTAACGGAGGATTTTTCTTACTCAATCTAGGGGTTCCTTCTCTCTACCAAGGCCACGACCCAGCCCTGGATTATCAGCTTATCCGAAGGCGTAACCGTGATACTGGGCGTGTAGGGATTATCTGGTTTGAGCTGGATTTTACCTCCGGCATCTACAAGAACCCGCTTTAGGCTACTCTCCCCATTGAATATGATGGTGCATATCTTCCCTGAAAAGTCGGCAGGATTACCACCATCAACGTTCTCCACAAGAATCAGGTCTCCGTCTCTCAGGTTGGGGTACATGCCATCCCCCCTAACCTTCAGAATGTATCTGCTGGGTCCCCAAAGATGGCCAAGGACATGATACTCACCCAAGTCTTCTTGCACGGCATGGACGGGACTGCCGGAGATCATTTGCTCGGAATATGGTAAAGGCACCGTCTTCTTCAGTGGTGAGGCGGCAGTGTCCTTATGTGGTTGTGATTTTATTATATCGGTTCTTCGGGGTGGAAAGTAATCCTTATTGTCGTCTAAAAGGTAATCTCTCGTTACCCCGAAGATGATGACTAATTTCTCTATTATCGGGGCAGACGGTATTCTATGACCCCTTTCAACGCGAGAGACCTGGTTTGGCAGGATACCTAGTTTCTTGCCCAACTGCTTTTGGTTCCAGTTTCTTTCTCGGCGAAGGTGGAAAACTTTTGTACCTATACCCATCTGGATAAACTTACTATTTTCAACAACTTCTGTCAACGGAGGCGGTCGTGATATTTCCAACATGATATAAATATACTTGAAAAAGGTGCCCATAAGGGTATATTTATACTATTGTTGATATGTAATTAAGGGGATTAACCTGGGCCTGATAAGATAGGTCAACGGAGTATGTCAGCCGGAAGGCGGTCCCTTTGCAGGACGGAGTAGTGGTTAGCGCGAAGGTCTTGTCCGGGATCATGACCATGCCTCCCTTGTCTCCTTTTTTGGAGAGGAGTTGGCACTCAACGAGTTTAAGATGAATCCATTACGGTTACATGGTTGGACAAAGAATACCGCGTTTGAAACCCACGCGTCTCAGCCGTTCATAGACAGTGGTGTTGTTTACATGAATGGATGGTTGGATAGCGCCAACAATCCATCCAACAGGGTTCGGATAAGCACCGAACACTTCAATAGCGCTTCGATGCTTTGTGCCGTTGTGGGAAAGTGAGATACAATAGGGCGCATCTTGACGCATCCTGGATTGAGAACGTATAGTAGCTGAGCAAACTCGGCATTTTTATGAGGCCACAGTAAATGGCTCCTTGCTACATCCCTGTAGTAATACAACTGTGGCAGCGAAGTTGTGTCAGGGACGAGTACATCCACGGCATGACTTGCTTTGCTATCTTTATTATTAGGACATTTTGATATAGTCGAATCTTAGGAAGGTCCAAGGCTGCGCAGTCATCTTCAGGGATTAGTAGCCATGAAGTGAGGATTCATAGCGTGATTAGAGGGCTGCTGACAGGATGGTAAAAGTGTACAGAATGGGCTACTGCCCATTCCGGATTCTTTTAGTACGAAAAATTCCCTCTCCTGCCACAATGCGTAATAAGGGCAATTTTACAGTATTAACGTAATATACGTGTCGTACATGCGAATATCACAAAGAAGGATTGGTGGTTTGGGAAAGAATATTTTCGGTAAAATGTGATTTTCGTTGAACTTAGGATATAAAGAATAATATAATAAAACAGTGAAATAAGATGGAATAATATGACACGAAAGGGAAATTACTCTTACGGAATCAATAACTGGTATACAGAAAACGGAACATCTTAGACGAAGGGAGCTAATCTAGTTATGGCGATTTCGATAACAGAGAAATTGAGACATCTAAGGGCGGAGAAGGGTTGGAACAGATCTGAGACGGCACGCCAGTCTGAAATTCCCATCTCCACTTATCAGGCATACGAGAAGCTTAACAGGAAACCGAAGGGTGAAGCGGCTATCAAGATATCAAGGGCGTTCGGCGTAACGGTGGATTACCTGCTGGATGACAGTAAGAATTATCCCCCCGGACCACTCGACCGGGTTCACTACACCAAGCCCAGAAAAGTGACCCTCGAGGAGGGTGGTGAGGCTATCGACCTGTCCCCGCTCACGGAGGATTTCAGGAGATACTTCCAGGGCAATCCTGATAAGCTTCGAGGCTTTTCGCAGAAGGACATTGAAGAGCTTTCCTCTGTCAGAGGCTACGGTGGTTCTCCTACGGACCCGGAGTACTGGGTCAACAGGCATGTGGAGGAGAGCGAGGCCCTGGAGAGGTGTAAGCATATTCTGATTGGTCCCAACCGCGCGCTTCTTTTATCCCTCCTTGATTCCATAGATAAGAGTCAATAAGAGATAGGACCTGCCCACTCTCTGCCTGGTAGCATTATGGACCGTTAATGTGCATGCTTGAGCTGACAGAATGGCATGACATCGTTAAGATGGTTGAGGATGAAGCGGAAACGCTGCTGGAGAGACTCCACGTCAAAGCCCCCCCCGTAGATGCCTTTGTCTTGGCCAAGGCACTTAACCTCTCTGTACATATCGACTCCGACCTCAGCACCAGAGGTTATAGTAGAAGGAGATGGGGCATTGAGGCCATTATGGTGGGCAGTAAGAATCCCGGAAAGTCGGAGAGGAAGCATTTCACTATAGCCCATGAGATAGGCGAGGTGCTGCTGGCGGGCAAGGTCGGACAGGGCTTCATTGAAGACGCAAGCAACCTTATGGCCGTCTCGCTGCTCCTGCCGAGGAACTGGTTCCACAAGGACGCCGAGGCCCTGGATTTTGATCTGGCCGCCCTGAAGAGACGCTACTCTACGGCCAGTCATGAGGTAATTGCATACCGCATGTTGGATGTTAAACCCCTTATAATAACCATCTTCGACAATGGCAAGCTTTACAGAAGGAAGGGTTCTTACCCGACGCGTGTAAGGCGAATATGTCCTTTGGAGATGGAGTGCATGAAGGCGGTCAGTGATAGCGCAGAACAGGTACTACTAGAGGATGACGAGATAAGCGTTACCGGCTGGCCTGTATTCAGGGAAAACTGGAAGCGGGTAATATTGAAGACGGAATTGAAAGACACTAACCCTGATTAAGCCCCAGGCCTCGCAAACAACCGGGCCAGGCAGAGCAGAAAGACCACAAAGTCTATCAAGATAACCGCCACAGGCGGACACACTATCTTCCCTTCCCCCACCCTATGTAAGTTGCCCGTTCTTATAGACAAACCCCCGCTTTTTCTAAAGGTTGTATCACAACTGTGATATAATATATTTGAAGGGGAAGAGATATGGGAACGGCTCTGTCTATAATGGTACTTGTCATACTGCT